>NZ_JBALMO010000040.1:29157-104619 GCF_036963345.1 Bacillus sp. JJ722 | reverse complement strand
TGAACTGCACCCCAATTGTTAGACACATCTAACAATTGGAGGTGCAGTTTTTATATGACTAAATATAGCTCAGAATGTAAACTCAAGGCAGTGTTAGCTTACCTAAATGGAACAGCTTCCTTTCAAACAATAGCTACTCAATTTAATATTAGCTTAACTCCTCTTAAGAATTGGGTAGCTCAATATAAAGCACATGGAAAAGAAGCGTTTTCGCTTTCATCCTATACAAATGATGATTTGAATCTTAAAATGAATGTACTAAACTATATTAATGATTTTAGAGTTACGCCTAATGAAGCAGCTGCGATTTTTAACATCTCATCTCCTTCAACTGTATACAAATGGGTTGAATTGTTTAACATGGCTGGTATTGACGCTCTGAAATCAAAGAAAAAGGAGCGTCCATTCATGAAAAAAGAGTCAATGAAACAAAACAAACATAGTGCAGTTAAGGGATCAATTGAAGAACTGGAAGCACGTATTAAACAACTTGAAATGGAAAATGCCTATTTAAAAAAGTTGAATGCCTTAGTTCAAAACAAGGAAAAATCACTAAACAAGACAAAGCACAAGTAATCTATGAATTAAGGCATGCATTTCCGGTGAAAGCATTAGTGAAACTAGCAGGAATTCCTCGAAGCACTTATTACTACTATGTATGCCAAATGGACAAAGTGGATAGAGATACGGATTTGAAAAAGGAGATTCAAACGATTTATGAAGAACATGAAGGTCGTTACGGTTACCGTAGAATTCGTGATGAGCTCGGGAATCGTGGGAAGAAAGTGAATCATAAAAAGGTTCAACGAATTATGAGGCAGCTTGGATTAAAATCTCTTGTCCGTTTGAAAAAATATAAATCGTATAAAGGAACAGTCGGTAAGATTGCGCCAAATCTCTTGGATCGTCAATTTACTGCGAAAGCTCCAAACCAAAAATGGGTGACAGATATTACGGAGTTTAAACTACATGGAGAAAAGCTGTATTTATCACCTGTATTAGACTTATTTAATGGTGAAATTATCACCTATACCATTGGCTCCCGACCAACGTATTCATTAGTTGCCGAGATGGTGGAGAAGGCATTAGAGAAATTGCCAGAAAAGCATCAACTACTGATGCATTCAGACCAAGGATGGCATTATCAAATGGACAAGTATCGTAAATTACTTCAAGCTAGAAAAATTAGACAAAGTATGTCTCGAAAAGGAAACTGTTACGACAACTCTGTGATGGAGAATTTCTTCGGGATTATGAAATCAGAATTCCTCTACTTGAAGGAATTTGAAAGTGTCGAACATTTTAAACAAGAATTAGAAAAATATATAGAATACTATAATACGAAACGGATTAAGGAAAAATTCAAAATGAGTCCGGTGGAATACCGAACTCATTTTGAACAAGCTGCCTGATGAAATAACTGTGTCTAACTTTTTGGGGTCACTTCAAAATGACAGTCTTATCTTATACTATTGCTACCGTTTGTTTAATAAGGTTTTTATGTACCTTGAATTTCTGTTTTTATAACTGAACAATCTATACATAAATAATAAAAAATATTCATCTCACTTAATTGAAAATATTGAGGTTCCCAAACCATCGAACAATTTAAACACGAAAATAACGGCAAAACAGATAGTTCGTTCGTTTTTACCTTTATTTAAATAAAGGAATAGGGATTTAAAGTATTACACCAGAAAAATTCCCTTTTAATACTTCTTTTTCATTCTGGTTTTTACATAAAAAGGATGCAATAATAGCTGTTCGGTTATTTTCTTGCCGTTCGTATTTTTCAATTTTAACATCACAAATGATCGTATCCCCCGTAAAAACAGGTCTTAAGAATTCAAAATTCATATTACGCGCGAGTACGTTATTATCTCCACCTACTTTTGTTGGCAGTGTTGCCGTTAATAATCCTTGGATTACAAGTCTTCCTTGTTCATCTGGGGTTGTATGATGAATCCCTTCATCACAGGAAATCTCAGTAAATAATTCAACATCTCTTACGGTAAAAGTCCGTTCAAATGTAATGATATCTCCTACTTTTAATGGCATATACATCCCCTCCAGCACTATAAATATTTTTTAATATGTAAGAAAATTTTGATGTTCCCAATCTTTTGGTTTAATGTTCTTATTCATCCATTTTTTATATGGTGCTTGGTAGGGAGTGGAGGCGATTAATTTATTACTGTGCCAGCATGCTGCTCCTGAACGAATCATCTCATCGAGCAGGGTTGGAAGAAATTCTTCTGGTTGGAGTTGGAAGGAGTAGCGTGAAAAATCTTGAAACCAACCACACTTTAGTAAGTAATTATCAATTTCTTCTTTTGCTAATCCGTTTTTAATAATTAATGTGAAAGAAAAAATCCTCTTGCAGGCATGCCATGATACTTTTTCTGGATCCCTGAGCCATTTTTCTAATCGTTTCCTTGCCGCATCAATAGCAACCAGAGGATTCTCTATTTGAGGTCCATGCCCTGAATAGGCCAGTTGAATCTGGAGCTTTGACAACCGATCCAAACTTTCTAGGGATCGTTGGATAGATGTCACACCCTCTCGAAAGATATTTAACCATCCGACATCATTTTTATGGAAGAGATCCCCACAAATTAATGTCCTTTCTTCAGGTTCATATAAAGAAATGTGCCCTAACGTATGCCCTGGTGTGTACAAGACTTTCAAGGTTCTACATCCTGTATTAATTTCATCGTTATCTGAGAGCTTTGTATCGACTCGATAAGGTTCTACCGGTTGATCTAACCATTCTGCACTACAAGCTTCAGAATCACAAGAATTAATTAAATCTGCTTCCCATTTATGAGCAGCAATCGTCACACCATACTTTTTTTGGAGATAAAAATTGCCTCCTACATGGTCACTATGATAGTGCGTGTTTACAATTAGGTGTAATTCTTCTGGTGAAACACCTGCTTCTTTAATTAATTGTACTGTATCTTTCGCATCGCTCCCAAAACCAGTATCAATAAGGATCGGGAGCTGATCCTTAATAAGGATTATGTTCGCACTTGGGAATTTTCTTTCAAAAAAAATAATATTGGATTTTTCCATAAGCTATCCCTCCTTACATTCAATAACTACACATTTATACTATACATAATTTACAGAATATTTAAAATATAAATATCATTCCTTTGTTTACAGTTACAACTTATTTGGGGCTGAAAATTTTTAAGGATATTGAGGAACGATACAACATCTCTGCAGATGAAATGATTCGTCATGGTGTTAAAACCAAATACAGGCTGCCAACAAGTGGTTGAAGTACGTGAAATTGAATCGGATATTTCTTTTCTACGTAACTTTTTAATTAAGGTTTTTTTGATGAGAGAAGACATGTGCTTGTGGTTGGCGAACATGAAGCTAAAATACAAAAAGTACAGATCAGCATCCTCACTAAACAAGAGAGACTAAGCAATTTCCTTGATTTGTTTGAAATAGTATTAGACGATAAAACACAAAACCTCTTTATGAATTTTACGAGTCTGAAGATAAAGATATTACATATTCATTATTTGTTAATCCTGAAGAAAACGAATTTGAACTTGCCATTCGATATGCAAGAATACCCTATATATACAGCTGGATACAAAGGGAATCAGAATAAAGGAGAAATTTATGAGGAACTCATTGAAGGTAGCCATATATTCTTTCATGATGAACCTATGAATATTGCGCAAGGTTATAAAGCGATTTTCGATTAAGAAAGAGACAAAAAATAAATATCAATCTTTAGATTAAATAAAGACCTCTACATTGAGGTCTTTCATTTTAGATATGTTTTTGTACATTTTTTGCTGAGATCTATTATTTCACTAATTCGCCTGTTGGCTCTATAAGATATTGATTGTTTTACACTATATATTACTTTAACAAATGTTGGATTAGGGAATATTATACTACTATGCTATACTTATACCACCATTTTAGATCTTGTTTCATTTTTAGTTGCATTTAAACCCTATTCATTAGTTGAATGGGTTTTTTTACTTATACGTATATCTATAAACAAAAAAGCAAACCCAAAAGGGTCTGCTTTTTTGACTGGTTATTACTTAAGCTTTTTGAACATTAGTAGCTTGTAAGCCACGTTGTCCTTGTTCTACTTCAAACGTTACACTTTGTCCTTCGTCTAAAGATTTGAAACCTTCGCTTTGGATAGCTGAGAAATGTACGAATACGTCTTCTCCACCTTCACGCTCGATGAACCCAAAACCTTTGTCTGCATTAAACCACTTAACTTTACCTTGTTCCATAATTGTTGCCTCCTAGTGTGGCCACCCACACATGTGTTACTACTCTTGCTCAAATACCTTAGACAAAAAACAAAATTTATTCTCAATCTGAAACCGAACAAAAATAATTCTTTTTAAGAATAACACATTATTAATAGAATAGCAAATTATGATAAAAATATTTAAAACCACCTTAATTCACATACACTTACTACCTTCAAAATTTCTATCCACTTAATTGAAATAGAAAAAGCCAACGGTTACCCGCTGGCTTTTTCACTACAAATATTTCTTATAAATCCCCTTACTATCATACGTATAAAGAATCGGCTTCTCCTCCACCTTCGTCTCTAAATGAACACCACGACCCCAAAGCTGATAAATATAAGGCATCACTTTCTCCAAATACTTCACGTCTAATTCAATGCCTTCATACCAGTGCTTCAAGTAAAGTTCACCGTTCCGCAAATAGTCACCATCATTCACCGTTATATAAGGGAATCCTCCATTTACACGCATATTTACTAGTTGATCTCGCACACCTTTCCATTCTTTATCAACAATCTTATAATCCTTGCCTTGCTTCTGGAACAAGTACATATCTTCTCGCATGACAAGATCTTTCGTTAAGTAATTACGTAAGAAGGAAATATCCGATTCTACTTCACGCACTTCAAACATCTGCTCTCGACCTGAGTTTGGCTTCACACCACGACGAATCATTTCTTCCGTTGGATTGTTGTAACGCTCTTCAATATCTTCAAAGATTTTCAAACCTAAGTAATAAGGATTAATGCTTGTGCGAGATGGCTGAACAACTCCTGCATTAAGCTTCGCGAATTCTAAAGACTCTCCCGATGTTAAGTCCATTTCACGTAGGATTCGTTGATGCCAGTAGGATGCCCAGCCTTCGTTCATGATTTTCGTCTCTAGCTGAGGCCAGAAATATAACATTTCTTCACGAATCATTGTGAGAATATCACGTTGCCAGTCTTCTAATTCACGGCTATATTGTTGGATGAAAAGTAGCAAGTCCTTCTGTGGCTGTGGTGGAAATTTTTTGTATTTCTTTTTAACAGTTTCTTTTTTTACTTCCTTCTTATCTAATCCCCATAAATCGTCATAAGGAGAAGCAATTGGTTTAATTTCCTCTTCCTCTTCTTCCATCTCAATCGTAGTAGCTGGATGCAGTAAAGCTGGATCAATATGTTCTTCAATTGAGAGCACTGCATCAAGAAATACTTCTACTTCTTTCTTTCCATGTTCGATTTCATATTGGCGAATACGATCTGCTGTAGCAGCCATACTTTCTACCATGTCACGCTTTGTGTTGTGAAAACGAATATTGTTTTTGAAGAAATCACAGTGTGCTAATACGTGAGCAACAATTAGTTTATTTTGAATCAATGCGTTCGAATCTAACAAGAAGGCATAACACGGATTTGAATTAATAACCAGCTCATAAATCTTGCTTAGGCCAAAATCATATTGAATCTTCATTTTATGGAATTGCTTTCCGAAGCTCCAATGTGAATAACGTGTAGGCATTCCATATGCGCCAATCGTATAAATAATTTCACTTGGGCAAATTTCATATCTCATTGGATAGAAATCTAATCCAAATCCTTTAGCAATCTCCGTTATTTCATCAATAGATTTTTCTAAATCCTTTTGATCATCTATTCTCACCTTACTCCCTCCTTTTCCTTCTTATCACATAGTATGAGAGGACATGAAGAAAATGACGTAACAATCTATGATAATGAAGAAGAAAAAATATTTTATTTTATCTGATTTTTCCGATAATCGTTCGTGTGTTATAGTAATTTGTAGAGATGAAACATGAGTTTTCTGTTTCACTCCTATTAATTGAACGACTATAAAATATCCACGAAAGGGAGTGTTTATATATGATGAAATCAGTGAAGTTGGAGAGTGTATGGCAAGAGGAGGTATTTGCCGTTTAATAAACGACAGCGATCCTCCTCATCATAGTTATGAGTTATATTTAGGAGGAAACTATGAATAAAGTGAATTTAGTTGAAATCGGACTATCTGATCGTTTTAGTCAGGAAGCTACCATGTATGATGGATTGTATATTGCTCGCGTGTCATCGCAGCATAAAGATTTATATAAAGTAATTTGTGAAAATGGTGAAATTCAAGCTAAGATTTCCGGAAAGATGAGTTATGTCGCAGAGCAAAGTGTAGACTATCCAGCAGTTGGTGATTGGGTAATGATTGATCGTACAACTAACGATGATGGAAATGCAATTATTCATCACTTTTTAAGACGAAAAAGTATTTTTGAACGAAAAGCAGCTGGTACCTCGAACCAAAGTCAAATCGTGGCGACAAATATTGATATTATATTCATTGCGATGTCATTAAATAATGACTTTAATTTAAGACGACTGGAACGTTATTTATCCGTTGCTTGGGATAGTATGGCAACACCTGTTGTTGTATTAACAAAATCTGATATATGTGAAGATGTGTCAGCAAAGCTATCTGAAGTAAGTACAGTGGCCATTGATGTCGATGTAATTGTTACATCATCTATAAGTGAGGATGGGTACAACAAAGTGATGGATTATATGACAAGCGGTAAAACGGCCGCTTTCATAGGATCTTCTGGAGTCGGAAAATCAACATTGATTAATCGCTTAATGGGTAAAGATGTACTCGCTACTAGCGATATTCGTGAAGATGATAAAGGGCGTCATACCACTACACATAGGCAACTATTGATTATACCAAATGGCGGCGTTGTTATAGATACACCAGGAATGCGCGAATTACAAATTGAAAGCGCTAACTTGACTGATTCTTTTAACGATATTGAAGAATATGCAGCTAACTGTCGCTTCAATGATTGTAGCCATGAAAGTGAACCGAATTGCTCAGTAAAGGCAGCAATAGAAGATGGACTTCTCACACCTAAAAGACTAGCCAACTATAAAAAACTGCAAAAAGAAGCAAAATATCAAAATTTAAATTCCATTAAACGTGAACGAGAAAAGATTAATAATATGTTCGGTAGTATGAAAGCTATGAAAAAAGTTTCTAGGCATGTGAAAGAAAAGAACAAACGAAGATAATGTTTACTCAAAGAAGCAGGTGCAAATAATGCCTGTTTCTTTGCTTTTGTACAAAAAAATAAGGCTATTCTTTATAGAAGAGCCTGTCTCGTTTATTGATATGCTCGATATTTCCCTTCCCTTTTACGACTTAGTTTTCCTTCACACTCAATTTTAATTTTTTTTATAAATTTTCTTTTTCTAGCTAGTTGAATGTTATGAATCAACAACATAGGTAAGAAACCGATGATGCTGCCAATTACGTATAGAAGTATATCATCGATGTCAAAAACTCCAAATTTTAAAATGCCTTGAATTAATTCAAAAGTCAATCCGATTGTAGCAGCAACCATTATGACATACCGTACTTGAAAAAAACGTTTTGAAATAAGAGGTAGCATTGCTCCAAGGGGTGCAAATGCAATTATATAACCTGCTAATTTTTTCACTTTAGCTATAAACGGAATATCGACAAAAAACAAATAGTCAAACATTGTTCGAAAAGGTATGATGCTAGCTGCGTCCCAACCTTTTTCTATGTAACTTATACGAAAATTCTTCAAATGTTCAATGGCTTCTGGAACAGGATAGTATTTCAATAGGATTACTTTCGTCAAAATTACTAAATACAAACTAAAGACAATAACTAAACCACATTTTAACACGCGCTTCAAGTGCTCACCTCTTTTACATTTCACTATTTTATTTTCAATTCTTATCTTGAATATTACATTGTATTTCTAAAGAATTTATAAGAGAAATTATTAATAATTTCTTAAGATTTTATGCTGTGTTTTTTTTACACCTATATATTAATATACGTATATCAACATTAAAAAGTTTCAACCGCAAAAAAAAGAAAACCTTTAACACATTAGGTTTTCTTATCCATTATTCCTATTTTCTTGCAATTCATTAATATATCCCTTCAACAAAATGATGTAAATGCAGGTCTAAAGATTCAAATAAAAAACCGAGTTGAGTTGCCTTCATAGTAGAAATTGTACAATTAATTAAATTATTATAAGGCCCTTTTACTCCTTTTAAAGATATTTTAACTTTTTTACCTATACTTGATGAAATATAATCGAGTAGCTCTCGGATTGTTATTGCCCCTTGGCTACAAGCATTTATTGGTCCCGAGAAATCCACTTCACTTATAAATTTCATAAAGCAAGCTACTTCACTAGCTAAAACCTAAAAATCATGAGCACGTTATCTTAATCATACAATGATAAAAAACGAACAACGGAGGTTCTCTATGCAAATTCATGTTGTACAACAAGGGCAAAATATATATGGCATTGCTAATGCCTATAATACAAGTCCAGACAGTATTATTAAAGCAAATGAATTGAAAACCCCTAATGAATTAGTCATTGGTCAAGCACTTGTTATTCCTATTCAAGGCAGTTATTATTGGGTAGCTCCTGGAGATAGTTTATGGAGTATTGGAAGAAAGTTTGGTCATACACCTCAAGCTATTGCTCAAGCAAATAACATATCCGTTAATACACCCTTATCTGTCGGTCAAAAATTATACATTCCTCCTCGAAGAAAGCGCAATGCTGAGTTCAATGGCTACGTCGAACCAAGAGGCTCTAGTGTTTCCCCTACTTTAGAGAAAGGTGCACGGGATGCTGCTCCTTATTTAACGTATTTGGCTCCTTTTAGCTTTCAAGCAAAAAGAGATGGCACCCTAGTAGAACCATTATTAAATGATTTTCCGAACATCGCTAAACAAAACAATGTTGTGCTCATGATGGTTATTACCAATCAAGAAAATGATGCGTTTAGCGATGAACTTGGTCATATCTTATTAACAGATATGGACATTCAAAATACCTTCTTAAATAATATTGAAAAAACAGCAAAGAAATACGGATTTCGCGATATTCACTTTGACTTTGAACACCTTCGTCCAGAAGACAAAGATGCCTATACGGCTTTTCTACGTAAAGCAAAAGATCGCTTCAAAAAAAACGATTGGTTCTTATCCATTGCTCTTGCTCCAAAAACGAGTGCTACCCAAAAAGGCATATGGTATGAAGCACATGATTATAAAGCCCAAGGTGCCGTTGTTGATTTCGTAGTCATTATGACGTATGAATGACCTTACGTCTTGCAAAGGGAACAGGTAGCATTTCACTAAGTTTATACAGCATCACCAATTTGCTTAAGTACGTTTAAAATCAATGGCGATACTTGAATCAATACATACCCTAATCCAGCATTTTGTATTGTACTCCATGCCTTTTCCGCATTCCCAAACATAAAGAAGAATAGTGAGCCAACAATAATTACAGATGCTACAGGAAAACTTAAAGCAACCATCACATCAACCACTGGATCAAGTACATGAGCTAGAGCAGTTAATGTTTTTTCTCCCATCCATTCAGTAGCTCCAGTTGGTACAGCTTCTGTAGTTGAAGCGAAAGTTGGTTTGGCCATTATAAGAGGTATGGTTACAGACGTTGCAACACGCTTTAATGTTTTACTGAGCGCTTTCTTTTTCACATCGCTTTTATAGCTCTTATCCATAAAATCACCAAAGCTAATCGTTTGTGTTCTTACCATGCTGCTCACTCTCCCTATTTAATGTCATTCTCTGTGTACACCTTAAAAGGTAATCCATCACACAACTCACTTAATTGCTTACGTCTTAATTCAGTAGTAGTAACCCATAATAACGGTGGGAAATGCCCGAAATGTTTCGCTATAGCACCATTATGGAATAAACCTTTATACTGTTCTATCTTCTTTCTGTTTTCTTTCATTTTTTGCATTGAATCTACTTCTAAAAAGAAGAATGTATCTTTCCCTTTAAAATAGGAATCACATATTACTGTGTACTTCCCATCACTTATCTTCATTTCGTTGTTCCATTGTGAAGGAAAACCAGAAAAGATGTAAAAGTAATTTCGCATAATTACATGATTAACAAATTGATTTTTTCTCCTGACTTTATTAGAGTCTACATACTCTCTTCCAGCACTGTTTAAATAGTAGATAGTAGAATATTCGTCACGATAGCTTTCTAGGTAATCGTTCATACTTTTCAATATTCTATTTGCGTTCCTTACTTGCCCTAACCTGTGTATTGTTTGTAATTGATCACGGTTAAGAAAGTCGAGTTTCTTCAATGATAACAGTATGGCTTCCTGTCTCTGTGTGAGTTGTTTTTTCACTTGGAGAAACCTCCCTTGTCTTATCTATGATGTAAGGTTTAAGCAACTGTTCAATGGTCTTATTCGCCATATATGGAGTTTGTAGAATGGTTTGGCTAACTTCTTTATATATCCCTCTTCCCGGTATCTCCGGAAGGCTTTCTGCTCCTGCCGCATCTAATACAGTCATCGATGCAGTAGCGCTGTCTAAAACAAAGCATAATCTAGCTGGAATGTTCCGTTTAATTTGCATTGGAATGGCTTGTGCAGAAGGATATTGAGTTGCATATACCACATAGAAACCAGCTCCTCTTCCCTTTCTAACAATGTTAGTTAGAATTTCCATGCACTCTTTATCGTCTGTTAAGTCTGCTGCTTCATCAATAAAAAGAAAATGCCGTTCACTTATACCTGCTTCTGATACATCTTCATAGCCATCATTTACAATCTTTTCATACGATCTATTCATTCGTAATTGCACAGATTTAAGTATCTCTAAAGCTCCCTCATTATTTGTACCAAAATTAATAACTTGCTTGGTATTTTTAAATCGCGAGAATGCTGCCCCACCCTTTAAATCAATAAGCGAAAATGAAACATCGTTAGGTTTGGATAGGATTAAACATGTAATAATTGATTTCATAATAACTGACTTCCCGAAACCCGTTGCTCCAGCAATGATTAAATGCTTACGCTTATCGAAATCATGATAAGTGTTCCCTTTTCGTCCTGATCCAATAATCACTTGCCATGTGCCTTCTTTTAGTAATGCTTCTGTCCAAGCGTTTTCTCTTGGGAATGGAGAGTTATAAATCCTTATTTTCAAAAGACCATCGTATGATATATCAACTTCTTTGTTATCTAAAAGCTTTCTATCGTAGATAGATTTGAACTGATTAAAGAAGTTCTTATCAAATTTTAATTCCCGAAAATCCTTTAATTGCAGCTTTACTTGTCTCTGATTGATTGCTGTTTTAATTACCTCAAGCTTACTCATGTAATCCTCTGGACTTCGACCTAAAGGAATACGATAACGGTATTCTGTACCCCATTCATAATTCTTCTTTTTTACTAAATGAGCAGTGTATGTTTGGTTGCCATCCTTTACATTTAACCCTGATAATGAGAAAACCTTGTTTAGCTTTTTTGAATCGTTGCTCGTGTTATTTTTGGACAGATGGGCGTGTAAAGCCAAGCCACCCATAACTACACTTGATAACACTTCAAAAATCATTAGTTGCTAACCTCCTTTCAACGCCACCTCTTTTAGAATTACGAAGTAATTATCCTTACAATCAGGTACGGGATTAGAATCTCAGATTAGTTGATATGTATGTATCTGGAATATTCTTGATTGAATACTAGTGTGGTATTTCATTTGGTAGTTGATAAAGTATATGGGTTGGAAGGCTAATAATGTCTGTCTATATAAAAATAATTGGTATTTTTTTATAAAACAAATTGATAAAGGGAAGCTGTATGTTGTTGTTGAATTTATACTAAGGTGATAAATATGAGATTAAAATCAAACATTAGTAAACTAATTAATGAATCTAAATATAAGAGGGAATATATTCGTAGCTATATGGGAGTTTCGTCTTTAAACACTATTTCTAATTGGTGTACCGGAAAGAGCTATCCTTCAATTCCTGACTCCTTCAAGTTAGCGAAATTATTAGAAGTAAAAGTTGACGATCTGTATGAATGGGAAGAAGAAGAATAAGCTCAATCTCTTCCACATATAAACCAATATTGGTAAAATTAAACTTGATATTTAAAAAAGGGAGGAATGGAATTGAGCAAGGTAATTGAATTCAAGAGCGTAGATAAAGTTAAGGTAACATTAGACGGAAATTTTTTGAGGTTTAAGAGAAGAGGCGCGATCAATTTAATGATTCACGGTATGGATGGTGAGAAAACTATCGACATCAATAACATCTCAGGTGTTCAATTAAAAAAGGCCGGCACAATCACCAGTGGTTACATACAGTTCCTAATCATAGGAAGTCAAGAAAATAAAAAAGGATTATTTTCAGCTACACAAGATGAAAATACTATAATGTTCATTAAAAAGGAACAAGAAATGGCTGAAGAGATTAAATCTTATATAGAAAATATATTGGCTACTAAAAATACTCAACCTGTCCTGCAAGGTGTGAATGCTGCAGACGAAATAAGAAAATTTAAAGAATTAGCTGATGAAGGGATTATATCAGAAGAAGAATTTCGACAAAAGAAAATGCAATTATTAGGAATATAAAAAATAAGCCCCTCCAAACGGAAGGGCTTTTACTTACTTATTTACCTTGAATTAACCCACGATCATGAGCAACAAACAGAATTGCAATTGCATCATCAAGTGGAAGTTCACCTTCCCCAAACTTTTCTCT
Organism: Bacillus sp. JJ722; assembly: GCF_036963345.1. NCBI lineage: Bacteria > Bacillati > Bacillota > Bacilli > Caryophanales > Bacillaceae > Bacillus > Bacillus sp. JJ722. The sequence goes on along the minus strand of NZ_JBALMO010000040.1, from coordinate 91,723 downwards.
ATGGGTTGGGCTTAACGCCTTTTCTCCATGTACTTTCTTATCTTCCAAACGTTTACACACTCGGATAAAAGCTTCTTTAAAATCATCATTACTAGGTACAAACATACGGATTCCTTCTTTCTCATTTGGTTTTTTATTTGTTTTAGATGTTTCATTAGCAGGCTTATAATTACTTGGTACTTTCCAACTTGAACTAGCTTGGAAGTGTGGCATATCAGGTGTGTCCCAATCACCGCCCCATGTAATTCCTAATCGTTTAGCAATTGCTCCAGCCTTCTTTAATGTTGTAGCATCATACAGATTCTTTGGTGGGTTAACAGCAATATCCCAAGCCATACGCCCTGTGTGGTTTGAGCTTCGAGTCCACGTTACTTTTTGTCCTGGACGTGTACGACCTTGTTCATATAGATAATTTTGTCTCGCTTGTGATCGGTACGTTTCAGTGATAAATACATCTAATCCAGCTTTCTTACACTCTTCTAAGAACAATAAACAAGCCTGCTTTGCAACAGGCTTTAATTCGTTAACATCTCTACATGTTTTTGTAACGCTCATTATTTACCCCCCTTTGGTTCTTTGTATTCCAAGGCTTGTACACTGTCTGAAACCGAACTTGTAGTTGGGTCCACAACGACCCCTAGTAAAACTAAAATAGCAAGCACGGTGTTAAATAAATCCGTTACTTGCTCGTTGTAAATCGTTGTGTCAACTCCAAAAAAAGAAGCTACCTGTTGAACAAGTAGCAGCAATAAAGAAAACAATGCGATAAGAAATGTCTTATTCTTAAACCTTACTTTCCAGTTAATTTTCATATTAAAACTCTCCTTAATTATTAATTGCAAACACAATAACACCTGTAATTACTGTAAAAATAGCTGCTATAGCTGAACCAATAAAAGCATTTTTAATAATTTTTGTATTATCTTTCATTTCTTTAACTGATTCTTTAATTGATTTAACGCTAGACGACGTTTCATAAACAATAGGCTTGATATTTTTCATGTCATCTTCCACTTCTTTTAATCGTCTTGCATGGTCTTCAAGTTTCACCGCTTGTTGGAAAGCACTTAATTCCTTTTCTTCAGCCATTTCCCCACGCTCCCTTTTTGCATAAAAAATACACCTCAATAGGTGCTATCTTCTGATTTCTCCCGATATTTGTTTAAATTCACGTTTAATCTTCTCGATTAGAGTTGGTGTATTGTTACCGAATGTTCCTTCAATCAAAAATCCCCCTTGCTCATGTATCTCTTTAATTCCAGTGATACGAGCATCCATTGTTACGCCCCATGCTTTATTTTGGATAGTAACAATATCACCTAAGTTGTAATCCTCTTGGTACACAAACGAACTATCAGTAAGTTGCTGACCTTCTAAGTATTGCTCCTGCATAAGTTCTTTAAGTTGCTGATTACCTCTGTCGGTTAAATCCTTAATAATCTCTGCTTCTGGACGAGGAACTTTCTCGGTAGTCGTACCACCTTGACCATCTGGAACTTCTTTATCGATTTCTTCTGCAATATCACGAGCATCAATAAATATCTCATGACGATCAAGCCCTGTTTGCGTACCTATTTCTATAACTCTTCGTTCTACTCCTTCGCCTTGACCAGCAACATAAGCAAAGTTCTTATAGTTCAATTCACTTTCTGTGTATCGTAATGTTTTTAAACTTTCAAATTGCGGACTGAATATAACAGGAGGGTTAATCTTTTGACTGGATGTTAAGTCTCTTCCTTCGATAACATCGAACACCCATTTTTTATTAACTGTATCAAGGAATACATCCCAACCTAACCCAGATGCTAATGACATTTCTGTCATTTCTTCAGCTAAATTTTTAAAACGAGAAGACCATGATAAGTGAACTCCCCTGTTTAAGTTAGCCGCTAACACTAGTTGTGGTATCTTTCTTCCTGGATCAACAGGGTTAATAATATGTTGATTAATATAATGCTTCATTACTGTTTCTGCATTACCGCTCTTATTATCATAAGCTGTATGAGACGGTGGGATAGTTAACCTTTCCGCTACAATCGCCTTTAATGAGTAGCCTTTTATTAACCAGTTCTCAGATATTTTCCCGTTTTCATCAAGCTCAATTTCTCTGTGCTTGATAATGAATACCTTTTTTAAATCCTTACCAACACGTATAAGGTTGCCTTTTATCAGCTTGTCTGCGTGCTCTGCATAACGGTTTATCCTAAGTTCTATGTCACCGATACCGTGCCAACTGAAATTTGGAAGCATTGACTCATAATCATCAATTTCCCCTTGTATATCCATGTTTGCATTCAGTATGCGAATGGGCATATTCCTTTTCATTCCATCATCCCCCTTTTTAGACATAAAAAATACACCTACTGTTGTGGTGTTTCTAGTAATCCAACCAATTCATTGTATTCATCTTGATTAACCCTATTGTTGAGCAAGAATACATCAAGCTTAATCATCATTTCCTCTTTTGTTCCGTATGTCCCTTTACTAATTACGGTTAGGCATAGTGTGTAGGTTGTCATCTAAATTCCTCCTAAACCAATTTCAATTGCTGATAAACGGTAATCTAAATCTAATAAATAATCTTCTGTTGACGGTTGTATCGGCTTAGGTTTAGTTATTTCTTCAATCTCTAATTGCGTTGCTCCTTCAATCCATTTAGCACCATCCCATTTAGGCTTGAACATACCGTCAGGAAGAGTTTCAATTATTATATTACCTGGAACTTCCTGTAAAGGGTTACCTTCTTTATCAAAATCAAATACGTAACTTTCAACAATGAAACCATCTTTATCTATTTCATAAACAACTTTTTTCATTTTGACACTCCTTTAATTTGTCCTGAATGAAAAATCAACATAAATAACATCATTTGTGTTTGCGCCTAGTGTGCAATCTCCTGTAGAACGATTAATCTTAATTTCTGTCGAACCTCTATTTTCGGGTGTATTCATCGTTATTTGACCGAAAAACATATCTCTTATCGGTCTATATCCAGTTGGTAATGTAAATAATAATGTACCATTCGTCTTAATACTGCCAAAAATCACACCATACAAATGCACTATACCGAAATTGTCCTTGTAGCACCATAATTTATCAATATTAGGAACCCACCCTGTCGCTAATGGTATAGAGAAGTCTGGTTCTTGTTTTTTCTTGGCGTATTCAGATAAATCACCACCGCCACCTTGTGGAATTTTCCAATCCATCCAACTGTCAGCTATTGTTTTAACTCTGAAAAAAAAGTTATACCCATCACCGTTTATTGCTTGCACTCCCATTTGTAACGTTGCGCCTGTTACTTTGTCTTGGTTTACAATCATTAACCACGGTCTACCAGCTAGAGAATCAGGGATAGGAAGGTTAGTTGTGTCTATAGGGTCACACGAATAAAACCCTGTTGTGGTTAAATTATTTAAGTCCCCCGAGAACTTTTTGCTGTACTTCCCATCGTTAACTTGGTTTTCTACTAATTCCTGTAATGCTTCGTTATCAAAGTTAGGAAGTATTTTAGAACCAGCCCAAGGGCAAATTATATCTGTTCCTCTTTCATCGGTAATTGCATCCGTAGCAATGAAAGTTTGACCACCAACAATCTTTACTTGAGCCACTGATATTTCATACAAGTTAAATGTTTGAGTAAGTGCTGGTGGAACAGGGTTAGCGCTTGGTACACCTTTTTTAATAAATGCTCTTACAATACGTGCTTCAGGGCTTAAGTCCATTCTAATTACTATTCGATCAATACGACTCAAACCGATTGTTTCTGTATCATGAGTGAGCAGTAAAGGCTCAGTGTTTTCATAATGGCGACCTTCTATAAAAGCAGTACCTGTATCAACATTTGTAATCATGTTTGAACCGTTCGCTGTTACATTTAACTGTTTGCCCGCTCCTTTCATTACACCTGTTGTTACAAGTGTTCTGAAATAATCAGTAAACCCTTGAGCATTATAATCTCTGTCATAATAAACAATCCCGTCAATTACTTCTGTAACGGAATCGAAAAAACGAGATATTTCAGCCATTAGTATCACCTCCAAAGAACGCTATACTTCCACAATCAAAATTTAATGTCGCGTATTCAGCTTCCTTAAATCCTTTTTCCTGCACTAACCATTTCTTATAGTCAGAAGAAGAAATTTTAGTTGATTCATCGTAAAATAACTCTAATTCTTCTTCACTAAATTTTTTCTCATGTAATAAAACACATGAATAATAACCATCAGACCACAAAAAATTATATATATTCACAAAGTCCCTCCTTATACACTTAAATATCTATTTTTATATTTCACATAAACTTCTGGCTTTCCACCATCTGTAATAAATGAAATCCTTGTTTCTCCAACATCTAAACTGAAAAAATCAGAAGCATCATCGATGTAAGGAAAACCATTTGAAGGAATTCCATCAGGTGCGATAATATCAACCTTTTTGTTACCTTCACTTGTATCGATTAACAACTTAAACCCTTCAGGAATAGTTTGATTAACTTTGATAAATTCGCCTGTTGATGTATTAGTAATCTTAGGATTTGTAACAGGCCCACGAAACTCTACTTGAATTGGCGTTGGTACGTCTCCTTTATTAACAAGTGTCTTGCCATCACCCCTCGTACTAAATCGGACAGGAAAATGGAAAGGAAAACGGAAAGCACCAACAAAATCCTCTAGTTTAAATACTTCAGGATTAACTTCCTCCCAAAAAGGCGAAGGGCATAAGAAAGTAACAAGTCCCTTTTGAATTAACTTTGTACGTGGCCCATCTGGATAAATAGGTACAGAATCTGCAACGGCTTTTATTTCACGTTCTATATGACCATTACTGTACTTAAGTGTGCCTAATCCAAGTAAAGGATTTAACACTCTTCCAATCTGAGTACGTGATTCAGAAACGCCTTTATATCCTTTTTCTTCATCAACAGCAATGACAAATTCAACTGGAATAATGCGTTCATCTAACACACTATCAATATACTTACTTCCATTTTGGTACGGAGCCCGTTGGGTTTGTATGCTTGCACTTACATCTCCTAATCCATCAACCTTTTGTAAATAAAAAGGAGGACCGCCAAATGTGACGACCTCTCCTCTAATGTTCGTAAACGTGAGTGTCTCCATCTATGCGAGCCCCCATTCTATAGCTTGTTGTTGTCCTACTCTTCTTAGCTGTCTAGCATTCTCAGACGGTGATAACTCTGTAGGTGAATGTAAATGTACCTCTTGTTTAAATCCACCTTCTGCACTCGTTCCTTGTCCTTTTACAGCTATCTCGATGTTTAACTTTTGTTCAATTTGTTTCTTCAACTCATCCATTTGCAGACTAGAATTGATTTCGTTTAGATCAAAGTCAGGTGTAAACCAATCCACCATTTTCGACATAGATTTAGTTAAATTACTACGCATTTCATTAACACCAACGATAATACCAGACACGAAATTTTTTCCTATCATATCCCTGGCCCATCTTGATGGACTGTTTATGTCTAGAGCATCCTTCAACGTTTTCTTCATTCTTGCAGCAATAGCATCAACTTCTTTGAACAAAGAACCTTTAGTTTGATTAAGTCCAGCAATCATACCATTTATGATTTCACGACCAATCACAGGCATAGAAGATGTCATTGCGTTGAATTCTTTTTGAGTACCGTTGTTTATATCCTTAATAGCCTTAGCCCATTCTTTTTCGATTGCATCAAGTTGTTTAGCTGTCTCTTTGTGAAGTAAGTCAATTTCTTTCTTGTTCGCTTCACGCAATCCTCGCATTTCCCAAGTAGCTTGGTCTTTAGCAATTTGAGTCTTTTGTTTCCAAAGGTTAGTGAATGTGTTTAATTCGTCCTCTGTCATGTGATTAAGAGCGATAACTTCATTGATAGAGCTAATACCAGCCTGCTCTAATTGGTCAACCAAGCCCTCATCTAGACCTTTTTTAGCTAACATTTGTATACTAGCTGCCCAAGTCTTCATTTCGTCCACTTGGTCTTTTAGGTTTCCTATCATAACTTCACTAGACTTAATCGAGCGATCTGCTACTTCATCGAATAATCCATACGAACTTTCGATAGCTTTGTAACGTGACTCCCAAAGAGATTGGTAGTTGTCGTTAATAGCCTTCTCCTTGTCGTATGCAGATTGAGATAATTGAGCGATTTTATCTGTGTACTCTTGGTTAAGAGCTGTAGATTTGTCATATAGCTCTTTCTTTTTGTTCATGACCTGTTGCTCGAAGTAAATACGTTGCTCGCTACCAGCTTTGTATTTATTCATGTACTCTGTATAAGCTTTAATTTGGCGTTGAAGACCATTCTCGTTATTAGCTACTAACTTATCCATGTACTCTTTTTCTTTTTCGAATTGAATACGAGCCGTTTCTAATTTGACGTTATTTAAACCGTCCATAGCTTCTTTGTACTGTTCAGAGCCTTTCTTGGCTGTTTTAAGCATCTTGTTAAAGTGAGCTATTTGACCTTTTTGTGTTTCTTCAGCAGCCTTCTTGAAATCTGGAACACTAGCAATAGCTAATCGGTTAGCTGCTTTCCTAACTAATCCCATAGTCCAATCAATACCTTTAACGATACCTGTAGGGATGTGTTGACCAACTAATTTCGCTACAACACGAGAAGGTGATTTTATTCCAAGCTTTTTCTGCATCCAATCAGGGATTAAACTAGCTAGTTCTGCTACTTTTGTCTTAACTCCGTCGAACATATCGCCTATTCCACCGATTAGACCTCTAACAATGTCCATACCAATATCTTTAAGGTTGATACCTTCAAGGAAAGATTGAGCATCGTTCCACTTCTCTTCTACAGTAGTGGCCACTTTACCCATCCACTTAGAAACGCTCTCTTTCATTTCTCCGTATTTCTTACTGACAGTAGTAGCTTGTTTACCTGTCCATGTCTTAGCGCTTTCGTATGTGTCTTTGAAGCCTGTTTTAGCTTTCTCATACATTTCTTTAGATTTTGTAGCCACACTATCTTTCATTACCTGCCATTTAGACTTAACTTCGCCTTCAGTCCAATTGACTTCATTAACATGCTCTTTTGCTTGCGCTTTAGCTTCCGAAACTACTTTTTTATGCATATCAGTAGCTTCTTTAACACTGTTATCCTTTGTACGTTTGGCTTCTTTAATCATTGCATCTGCTTGTTCGGCAGTAATTGTTTTAGACTCGTCACGCATACGAATAATCTCAGCGACAGACTTCTTATATTGATCTTCCGCTTCTTTTACTGTCTCTTCTTTCTGCTTCTTAGAGTTTTTAACAGTTGCAGCCGCTTGCTCAGCCGTAATTTTCGTGGCATCTGCTTTCATACCTTCAAATATCGCTTTTTGTTCAGCTGCAGATTTAGACATTGTTTGAACTGCTTGCGTCTTCATTTCTTCGTTAATAACAGCTAATTCGTGTTTTTCAGCTATAGTTAATTCACGTTTTTCTTTTATTGCTTTATCAACAATTTCATTAACACGTTTCATTCCATCTTCGACCGCTTTCTTTTGGTCTTCTTGGAACTTCATTTCGTTTTGTAATATCTGTGCTTCTTCTGTAGCTGATAAGGCTTTACTATTATTAAAGAAGTCCTGAGAGCTTTGTAATTGCTCTGCATGCTTTGTATTCATAGTCTCTAAGATACTAGTACCCATTTGTTCATAAGCTTGTACCATAGCCGCCGTATTCTCTGTAGTAAGTGTTTGCATGCCCCAAGCTAACGTTTGTAATTCTGTAGTAGCTTGTGTACTCAAGTTCATGAAAGCACCAACAGCTTTTTGGGTGTTAGCAGATACTTTTTCCCCGAATATATCACTCTCTATAGCTGGTTTTCGTAAGTCTAACGCTGTTTTAACAGCTAGTGTGCCTAAAGTGGCGATAGCTAGTCCTGCTGCTCCTACTGGCGTAATTAAGAAACCAAGTGCGCTACCTAATAACGGCAGTGCTCTAGTTGCTATTTTCGCTATTGTTCCACCAAAATTAGTAAATAAAGGAGTTACGAATGTGATCGCTTTACCCAAACCATTCATAATCACTCCACCTAAGCCTTTAAACAATGAACCCATAGCAATAATGTTAGGTAGAAAAGCCATTACGATACCACTAAATGTAGTGATGCCAGCTATTACAGTGCCTATCCATCTGTTTGACTCCATAAGTCCGTTGATCCAACTAAAGAAGCTATTAGCTAACTCTAGGATGGTTTTACCCAAAGGAGCCATACCGATACCCAGATTAACTAAGAATTTCGTTAACTCACCAACTAGACTTACAACTGTAGGTGCTGTAGATTGCACATACGCAAGGAAATCTTGGAATCCTTTACTTTGAGCGAATGTTTCTGACCACGCTCGGAATGAAGCTGCCGATTCTTGCATCCAAGTCATTAAGTCCGAAGACATACTTCCGAATGCGGTGAAAAAGTTAACTAGACCTACAGTTACGTCAGCGAATGCAGATTTAAGCTTAGGCATATTAGTTTGAACATAGTCCATGAATGCGGCGAACTTTTTAGATTGGTCTAATCCGTCAGCCCATTTAGCGAAGCTTTCAGTCATTTCTAAAAAACCTTGAGCTGTGCTCTTAGTAAGTGGCGCAAACGCAACGAACATAGAACCCATACCTTGCATTACGTTACCAATTGATTTACCCATTGTTACGAATAGTGGTGCTGCTTCTTTATTCATGTAGTCAAAGAACTCTTGAACTGGTGGCGTGCCTAATGATTTATTAAGCGATGCCATTAATTCGTCCACTGCTTTAGCACTTGCAGTGAATAAAGGTCGTGCCATTTGCATCATCTTTGTAGCTGCTTGCATACCCTTAGTAAATCCTTGTAATACAGGTTTCTCAGTTTCTTTAACTATCTCAGCGTATACATCTTTAAAACCTTCAAATGATTTTTTAGCCGCTTCTTGTTCTTTAGTTAACTTACCTGTTTCCTCAAAAACATTTTTAATGTTAGGTATAGCAACCGCCGCAAACGCACCAGCTGCAACGCCAGCACTTGCAAATGCAAATCCTAACGATAATGTACTAGCTCCAACTGTAGCTATCACAGGCACTAATGAAGCTAATAACGCACCTAAATTTGCAACAACAGGAGCGATTGCAGGGACAAGGGCTACAAATGCACCTTGAATAGTATTGGTAGCTAATTCGGAAAAAGCCCTAATATTGTTTGCTAATCTAGCGATATTCTTTTGGAAGTCTTGAATTCTTGCTTCTATCTGGATAACGACTTTGTTACGAGATAAAGCTAAGTTTTTAGCTTGAACCTGCGCTGTCTTACGTTGATACTCTGTAATATCGGCTTGCACATTAACAGTAGCATCCTTGGCTGTCTTTTCGATTTGGTTATTAACCTGTTTCATCTTTGCCATAAACTCTTTAATACGCGCGCCGATAATAGCCGTAAAGTTATGATTCAAACTATTTTCCCCCTTTCATGCTTAACGCCCATGCTTTCAAATCACTCTGAGCTTTCTCGAATAAAGCTGTATCCATTTCTTTGCTTTCTTTCCAATCGTCTGTACCGTTTTCTATGCGTTTTCTAGCTGTCTCTGCATCGAATAAATCCTTCTGTACATTAAGTTTTTTCTTGTTGTTAGCAACCCTATAAAACAATGCCATTCGAGCCATATTATCGTACTCATCAACTATTCTTAATTGTGCACCTTTGATAAACGCTTTGTACTCATTAGGAGTCCATGAATCAATTAGATCAATATCATAGACATCCAAATATCTAGCACATTGCGTGTAGATTATTCCGTACTGGAGGGAATCGTCTCTCCGAGCATTAACGCTCTTGATTCCTTCGTCATTTCTACCGCTTTTTTGTTCTGCAATTTTTCTTCTTCGTTCTTGCCAACTTCGCCAAAAAGTTCCATGTTCTTCCAGTATTTTTTGACCGTCAGTTTGAAAAAACCCGATTTGTCCAACGCACGGAAAGCTTCCTCAAATAAAGGTGTAATGTCATCTTCCGCTTCAAGCTTAGTCTCAAGTGCCTCTTCGATTTCATCGACGTTTGGACGATTGCCTTTAAGATGGGCAAAAGCGCAATCCCAGAATGCTACTAAGTATTTGTGTTTTGCATCAAGTAATCCCATGTAGATATTAGAGAATCCACCTTGTTCTTCACCTTTTTCATTCTCTTTGCTGTACTTTAAGTCTGCTAATTTATCAAATTTAAAAGTTACTTTCGCTTCGTAGTCCTTGCCGTTGACAGTTAATAATGCCATTTTCCATTCCTCCATATAAAAAGACACCGCCTAATGACGATGTCTTGAGTTTTGTTTTTCGAATTTACTTAAAAATTGCATCTAATTTTCTCAGATAGCCTTCTAGCTACTATTTCACGAGCTTCTAATGTAAAGTGTGCTCCATCAGATAAATATTGAGCCCAATTAGTAGCATTTATACCTCCTTCATAATATAAGTCTAAAACAGGCAACTTAAATTCTTTCCCTAACTCATGAGTTGCATCTATATATTCGGGTAGTGTTTTGTTTACCGGTTTATCGATTTGTAAAGTATCACTTGTCTCAGTAAATGGTGATACAACACCTCTAAATGGAGACGTCATAAGTAATACTTTTATCTTTGGATTCTTTTTCAACAATTTTTCATAGAAGTACCTAAACCCGCCTTTAAAAGCGTTGAAATCCTTTAAGTTATCGGGGTTTTCTATCTTAGTGTCATAGTTTGTCCAATCGTTCGAACCATGACATATTGCTACATAATCAATTTCTTGCCAGTTTATTACTTTTATAGTATTCAAGGATTGTCTAAAAGTTGACGGCAATTCAGGATGTGCAGTAATTTTCGACTCTTGCAATGCCCAATTACCAGTTTCAATACTATCAGCTAATGAGTGCATGCAAAACGCTTCGTATTCAGCGTTAGGGTGTGTACTCATTCTAGATGCACCGAAACCAACATTATAAGCTTTTATACCCAATTCCGAGGATAGTAAAGCTGGAACTCCATCAGATTGAAAGTTCCCTATATTGCTATCTCCGAACACAACAATCTTTTTATCTTTGTAAACATTTGAATCACCCGGTATTTTCAATTTCGGGATAGTGATATAAGTTGCTGTTTCGCTAGGGTCAACCATCTTTTCTGGTTGATTAAAACCCTCTCCACTTGTCATTTTTGCATTAAAAACAATATATGCCGTATTAGGCAATGTTTGAATGTCATAGTTTTGATTATTAGAAACAATACCTAAAGACGTTTGAACCCCAATTTTCTTAGTCGAATCAAACAATATATAGTTTAAGGAACCATACTTCCCAGTTAAAACATATTTCGTATTTGGCTGAACAGGGATGAAAGAAGAGTGTGTCCAATCAACTAAAGTGTTAGGATTCCCATTAACATTCATTGTGTTTCCTTTTTCAGACCAAGTAATTCCACCTAGATAGTTAGTAGGTACAAAATTAGGGTCATGATGTTCTTCAGCGAACGTTGTTTTTTGTGGATTAATCGATAAGTTACTTCCACTAAACCGCGACATAGCTAACACCCTCACCATTTACTGATGCATCAATGTAAATCAAATCAGTATTATTAACAGCAATTGTAATACTTTCATTTTCTAATAATTCAACACCAAAAACAGTAGACGAGACATTAGCCCCGCCTACATAAATAGAACCTGTATTGCCTTTTAGAGCAATTATAGTTACTTCTCTGCATGGATTAGCTGGTAACTTCACTCTAGCACCTGAAGTTGTTACCTTTGCTACGTTACCAGTGAATTTACTTGCACCTTTTACGTGTACATCCGTAATAGGCTTGCTATCTGCATCTTGTCTAGCAGATGTATACACATCGCCATCTTTATTAAGATAAGCCATTCATTTCACTTCCTTATGCTTTAAATGCCCCTCCTAAATCGGCTGAGTAGAGGGGATTATTAGGGTGTAGGAGGTTGTTCTGCACCTAATTCACCTGTTTTTTCACCCGGCTTTTCGAATCCGTAACGAGCAAACTCGATAACACTATCTGGTAATTTAGGCAGTTCACCTTCTTGTGCTTCTCCTAACACTTGTAACGTTGCTGAAATTTCCTGGAATCCATCTTGTGGTGATTCCTTTCCTACTGATTCAACAATGGTATATGCAAATAATGCATGATGCATATCGTTTTCCTTAAGATTTAAATCTACTTCCCATACTTTAAGCTGCTTTTTCTTCCTTATTGCGTTCAAAACTGCAACTTGACCTGGATCACCTGTTTGTCCGTAACAAGTAAGTTCAAATGCTTCACTATTTGGACCATATGCAACAATACGACCAAACTTTGTCTGTTCGTCCACAATCTCGTTCTCGATAGAGTAATTGTTATCTGTTAAGTTACCTATGATAAATCCATCTGTTCCGATTGCTGCATCATGAGGTTGTACTAATAAAATCGTATCTTTACCACTATTCATTATCCATTCACTCCTTCGTCAATATAAAACGCAATGTGACAACACCGTGCTTTTTGACACCATCTATGTCATCAAACACTTTAGCGTTCTCCCATTGCGTTCTTTCAACTTTATAACCTTGTACATCTAATTTATATTTCATAGCATTATGACAAGCATTCAGGATGTCATATGCTTCTTTCTTACCTTCGTATTTGCTCCAAACGTGTATAACTAGTGATATTTCTTCCACATTTAAGATTTTAACCTCAAATGGGTTTCCGATTGGTTCACCTATAACGACATAAGGAAAAGGCGTATCTTCTGGCACATGGTCGTATACGCCTGTTATTAATTCATTCAGTTTAATATCACTTGATAACCTTTGATAAACTGCCGTTTGTAGCGACATAAACGCAAATGCCAAAATATCACCCTCCTAACTTCTTGACCTCTTTACCGAAGTGCTTTCGTCCACTGTCGACAGCTTGCATCCAGAATGGTTGAGCTTTCATTCCTTTTGTAAATACGAATCTACCGTATTTATCGGAATAATAAACCCAAGGATCTTTACGGCCATTTCCTTCAACGGCAAAGACGCCTGTACCATATTCGATGTAGATAGCGTATTCAGCTCCAACAGTGACCTTAGCTGTTAATCCACCGTTTAGTATGTCTACCTCGATAGATTGTCGTAAATACCCACTGTCATGAGGTGCTAACGCCCTTGCTTGTGCTTGTATAAGATAAGCAGTCTCAGCAACTAACGCTTTAGCATCTTCGATAATAGCGTCGCCAAACTTCTTTAAGGCTCTTTGTAGTGCCTTATCTCCAAACCGATTAACGCCCATTATGTCACCAACTTTAAAGCGACACGCATTACCTCATCAGCTCCGCCTTGATCTTCAGGTCTACCAGCTAATTCATACAGGTCGCTATTATGTTTAATACGCATAACAGATGTTAAATCGGCGCCATATTCGAAATACATATATCTATCAAGTGGATTAGATAACTGCTGAGCTTCATAACGTTCTCGGCTTGTTGGTGTATCAACAAAAGCATCTAAATCAGACAATTTAGCCCAATCACTTATATATCCTCCAACACCGTCAGGAATACGTTGTTTGGTATGAATCTCTACTTCATGAGGGAAATCATCTGCCATTAAATTTCAACCTCCTATAAGGAGCTATGAACTTATAAAAGGATTTCGGTACTTCAACTTCATATGCTTCTGATACAGTCCCCATTTTACGACTAGATCGCCCTGCTTTTTGTTCGTTGAATTGGGTTACTTTAGCAATAAAAAGTTTTACTTTCGGTGGAATCATTTCGTGTTCAAAATTCTGATTACAATAGCCACTAGCAATATCAAGTACGATAGGGATCATGCTACGGTAGTAATCATCTTTCTTTGCTGATTTCTCCTGATTAAGCCGTTTATATTCTGCTACTTCTTCATTTGTAGGTACCCACATATTAATCACCTACTTCTTTTGAGTAGCTTTTTCTATTTTAGGTCGTGCTTTTTTAGATTGGTTTTGCTCTACTTCTTTAGCTTCTGATTTTGCTATTTCTCTTCGTCTACGTTGAAAAGCTGTAACCGACATACAATCCCTCCTCGTAAAAAAGAGAGGCAACAGCCCCTCTAATTATCCATTAGTCACCAGAGCGACCATTTTAATATGTTTATCTGAGTATACTTGTTCCCAGTTAGCTGCTATTTCTAATTCAGCGTTTGTTGGAGCTGTTTTAGCTACACTAGCATTTGTGAATTTAATTCCTCTTGGATGGAGAACAAAATGTTTCCGATTAATTAGAATATCTTCACCTGCTAGTGAATCGCGATCTGTTTCTGTTGGTACTTCTGGAGAACCTTCAGCATATCCAATTGCCCCATTACCAAATAGGTAAGTTGTGTATTTCTTAACCCCTGAAGTCACATTCACAACAGGAACGCCATCATCAACAATGATACGTTTGCCGAGATACGCTTTATAGAGTACTTTACCTTCAGAATCACGAACATCTTCAACTAAACCTTGTTTAACAAGATTAAAGTAAGGAACACTATGCATCACAATACCTGTTAACACTTCATGAGCATCTCCAAGTTTAGACATTGTATCAACAATAGCTGAACCAGAAATCTTTGTTGTATCTGTCACAGAAGCAGTATCTTCCACAGCAATTGTATTAACGTGAGTATCAGCTATTGGAGCAAACGCCCCTTTAAGAGTTGAAATTAAGGCGGCTTGCATACGTCTTGTCCAGTAAGCAGCTGTTAAATCACCAATTGCACCGCTAGGATCATCCCCCGACATTGTTGCACTAAGATCAGTAACACTCCATGATTTACCTCTAAATAATTGTGTGGCCATATCTTGACCAGATGTAATTTTGTCAGGTGTTAAAGCGAAATCCTTAGTATCTTCTAACGATTCATCATCGCCCGTTAAATCGTTCCAAAACGGCATGTTGAAATATCGATTTCCTTTTCCTAAAGCCCCTTGCAATTCTCCTACTGATGCAACAATACCTGATTGGTAAAGTGCTGATAATTCCATTGTTCGGTTTACCACATACGGGTTAAATACTTCTGGTACGATAACATCTGCTATGCGAGTAGTCATTTATACATCATCCTTTTCCTTTTTATTTGGCTTGTGTCATTAATGTTTTTGCTAATTCAGGGTTTTCTCGTAAAATACGCCCTTGCTCTGTAAGATTGATAGAGCCTTGTTTCCATGGATTAGCCTTATCATACGAACCAGGTACACGAGGAGGTACTGCTGGTGGTGTACGACCTGATAGATTGTCAGATTCAAAGAGATAATCTTCTGTTTCTTTTAACTTCTCTAGTTGGTCAGATAACCCTAATAGATTCTCACCATCTAAAGTAATAGCTTCAGTATTCAGCAATGCTCGCACAGCTTTCGGATTCTTTGCTTTTGCATCATGTAGCGCGCGTTCAAGAGCAAAATTAAAATCCTTTGCCTGCAGCTTTCCTTCATATTCAATTTTAGTAGTTTCGTTGGTAGATTGAAGTTCATCGATTTTAGTTTTCAATCCATCCACATCAATCTTCTTCAACTCTGCTAACTGGCCATCTCTTTTGTCTAATTCAATCTTCAAATCCTTAGCTTCTTGGATTTTGTCATCAAGACGAGATTTAGGAATCATTGTGCCAAAACCAGCGATTACCTTATCTGCTTGCTCCTCCGTTAATCCAATTGCTACTAACTGTTCCTTATTCATGTAACATCCTCCTATATACGTTTTTAACGCCCAACGAGGCGGTATAGGTAAAACAAAAAAGCCTGTTTAACGTCTATTGCTTAAAGACGAGTGTTAATTAAAAGTATTCCTTATCTAATCGAACATATAGTGCTTTCATCTGCTCTAAAGTCCCTTTAGTTGCGTAATCTAAACCATTAGTCTCTAAATAATTTTCGCCAGCCAATATAGACACCTGTAACGATGCTTGAATTACACTTAATTCATCATCCGTTAAGTCTACTTTATTATCCACATTTTACATCTCCTATTCTTTAGTACAACCTGTTAGATATTTAATCTCATGAGTAGTGGGATAATCAATCCCTGACTCAATAACGACATTCTGCCATCCCGTTACTTCTTTTCCATTTTGATAAAGACGATCCACTTCATTTACACTAGCGTTTTGATTATAGACAAAAACTAAAGATGGAGCCTCATCAAATTCCAATGTGAAACTTTTCTTTTCTAGTATTTCTTTCAAAGCATGTAAATTATGTTGCCTCCCATCCATGTTGCTAGATTTTCCACTTTCTAAAATATCATCGCTTATCGTTCCCTTTAACTTATTTAACATTTCATCATTTTCGTCAAATAGAGCAATAGACTGTCTAAACAGGAAAACAAATATCCGTTCTTTCGCTTCTTCTTTTGTAATATTTCCAGCCCTATACTCCCGAATAGTGTTATTTAATGCGAAATGTTCTATGCTCATAATATATCTCCTATCCTGCTAATTTCTTAAACCACTCATCATAAGTTACATAATCAATCACCTTAGAAGGTGGAAGCACTTCCTTCTCTGCTTGTTTAAGTGCTCGAGCATAATCAAGTCCTTTTCCCATGTACTTCTCAACACGCGCTGTTAGTTTCTTCTGGTATTTAGCATCTGTGTAATCTCTACCTCTTCTGTATTGAGGGAGCATGTTATTAATTGTGTGAATAACAACACACCTACACTGAATATCCATAGCAGCCGTTCCCCACATACGAGGGTATTGTGATTTCATTCCTTCGTAATGGAAGTAACCTTCTTTGTCTGCTTTCTGGCCATCTAGAATTCGATGTGAAGCTCGTACACGTAAATCTAATGAACTCATCCAAACTTTGCCCATTTTCACGTATTTACTGGCTTTATCGTACACAGCTTTATCACTCATAGACATTGAGCGACCGCCTTCAGTACGTGCAACAAGACGCGCCTTCTTATGACTAAACCCTACAGCCTTTTTAATTCTTTCAGTCATCTTCCAGTAACCTTCACCAGCTATAAGCGATTGACTAATCTCAATGTTAATCTTTCGGATGATTTCATTGCGATGACCTTCTAGAATCTTAGGTAATCTTAAAAACTCTATAGGATTAAATAGTGCTGTCTCGATCATTAGCTGAGTTGGAATAGTAAAGCCCATCTTTGTACCGGAAAACATCTCGAATAGATAAGCCTGTTTAAGATAGTTTTCAATATAAATCGTTGCGTTAGCAGCTAGAATAATCATCACTATTTCTTGATAATCCTCATTAAGTGTTTCTGCCATTCTCTCAAACTCTTTCTTGAGACGATTGTACTTATTAAGTTCGGTATAGGATGGATCTTTGCCATTCCCATACTTAATAAACATGACTTCGATTTGCTTTAGGATAGTTTTCAATCGACGAGCAAAAACTACCTCAATATCACTCTCGGCTTTTGCGATTAACTCATCAACTCTTCTTTGGATTTCCCTTTGATTCATCGTGTTATCACACCGTCTCCGCCGCATTTCTTACATTGAATCATGTTATCTGTTACATCACTTCTTACTTTCCCAGAGCCACCACACTCAGGACATATTTCTTCATTTTTACCAGGCTGTTTCTGATTCGCTTTTTTGTTCTTTTTGTTGTATTCCTCTGCATTTCTCTCATATGGGTCTAATGGTTCTAAATCATTTCCATAAAGCAAGTTGTCTTCTTCCAATCTTTCTTTCTCAAGCTTCACATCTTTTACCCATGGATGGTTTTCAAGAATAGTAGTCCTTGAGATAACACCTTCAGAATCTCTTGCCATTTGAACAATTTCAGGTTCATTTGTGAGTATCATCTTATTAAAAGTAAAAGTGATATCTCTATAATCAAAGTCACCTCTCTTACTTAAACGCGCATATTCAGCAATAAACCACATAAACTTTCTCAATGCCAACGTGAATTTACGTTCCATGATACTTGCCTTCATATCTAACAATGAATACAAGTTCTGTAACGATACACCACTCGGGGCATCGCCGATAACTTCTGGTGAAGGATTAACACCTTGACCAAAATCATAAATGTTTTCTTTTAACTTATCTGATTGTGTTTTATAGGCATCAACTGGAACTTCTGCTCTCAGTGTTTTAACGTCTGAACTATCTTCACCATCAAGTTTAATAGCTTTATACCGTTTTAATTGAGTTACGAATTCTGCTAGGTCAGTTCCTTCATAACCTTTTAAAACATAAATAAGAGATTGCATATCTTCCAACGTATTTTGTCCGTCAGAGACTAATCGATCATAAGCATCTATGCTATCCTTAACAAAATGTAAGTCAGATACACGTTCCTCATTGTTAGCATACTCTACAAACGGAACTTCTCCCCAACTTACACCACTATCCCCTTGCCAAAAATGAGGTGAAGGATTAACAAGTTCATTAGCATCTAGAACTAATTCATCTTTAATTAACTCATAGTATGTCACATCTTCATCTGTCCAAACTTCTAATTTGGTTACATCCTCACTTATAGGGTAAAAGCGAATACCAACAGATAGCTTCTTTTTCTTTTTCAAATCATAAATAGGGATAAACTGTTCAGCTGGAATAATCGTATAATGAAATTCTCCATCTTCATCTACATAAGGATGCAACCATTCTAGACCTTTGTTGCTTGCATTTTTAATTAGCTCAGGTAAAACATCTTCAAACTCTTCACCGATTAACTCTTCAACTAATTCTAATGTTTTTTTATTATCACTTTTAGAACTGAATACCAATGGTTCACCAGCTAGATATGCTACCTTCTGATCTACCAAATTTTTATGAAATCCTGATGCGATTTTATTATTTGTAGCTTCATTATCCGGTACAAAACTACCACTTTCATCTACAGTCATAATCTGACGTTGCTTAATTTCAGATTCCTTAAAGTAATAATTCACACCTTCTAAAATAGGCGCTGGATTGAAAGAGTTATAGAGTTCTTTAATAATGTCTTCTTGCTTGGGTGCATTTTGCTCAATCAATTCAATTAACTCTTCACCATGCGTCATACTAAACGGGTCCATGTTTACCCTCCTTTCGCTATTTTAAGATCTCAAAGCTATTTCGTTTCATATCACCCTCACACGCATAACGAGTGGAATCAATTGTATGATTATCTTTATCCTCTAATTTAGGCTTTGGATTCCCATCTTTATCGGTTTGATAGTCAATATTCTCGAACTCTTTCGCAATGTTAGGCGTTCTTTTAGCGTCGATAACTATTTCATCAAGATCATCAAGCCATTTCTCACCATACTCAACTGAACCTGGTCCTTTTTTAGCTCCCTTGATTCGAATTCCATATGATTTCATTTCTGCTATAGACTTTGGTTCAGCACTATCAGCGATTATCATTTCATCTTGATAGTTCTTTTTCTTAATCCATTCAGCAGCCTCGTGGTTACTGATTTTAACACCGTAATATTCATCTATTGCATATAGTCTTTTCCTTGTCTTATCATAGTGCCAACGAACAAAAGAGAATGGGTCTGTAGCGTAACCCCAGTCAATGCCTTGCCTTATGTTATCGAATGATTTGTATTCATCATTTGTAATCCTTCTGAATGATAGATTGTCGAATGGAACGACACCAGAGCCTATTGCTTTTCCTTCATACTCCCATTGATACCTTAATTCATTTCGCTCTTTAGCTGCATTAGCTTCTTCAATGAACTGTTTTGAAATAAAAGGATTATCAAAAAAAGTAGAATGATGTACAAATGTGTTATCTGCAATGAATTGTGTTTCATATTTCTTATTCACCCAAGATTGCTTTCTTTTCGGTGGGTTATATGAATAAAAGAACTTATAAAAAAGACCATCTTCCAACTCTCCACGCAACAATGAGTTAGTGATGATCGTTACTTCATCTTCTGTTTTAAATTCAGCTAGTTCCTCAATCCACGCTATAGTAAATGGGAAATTAGCAGACTTCAATGACTTAATTCGTTCGGGCTCTTGAGCACCACGAAACACCATATAATTCCCTCTAGGGATATACGTTATTCTCATAGGTGATTTATTAACCTTAAACAAATGACCAACACCTTGCTCGCTGATGGCCCATTTAACCTGTTCGAATATCGATAGTTCAATTGTGTTATCTATCTTACGAATACCAACAGCATTCATTGGATAACGCATTAATAACTGAACTATGATATGAGCTATATCAGATGATTTACCAGAACCACGACCACCCTTACAGATGATGTTTAAAATATCAGGGTTGATTGCTGCTCTCCATACAGAATGAAAGGCTTTAGGTATAAACTCTGATAATTTACGTTTCATCATCATCGCCTATGTCATCAAGAAATGTAACAGCTCCTTGAACCTCGATATTTTGTTTATCTGTCCAAATACCATATCTCTTACCAATCAATTCAGCAGCCTTTAGTCGTTCCTTTTCATCTGGAGCTTTATTCATAGTCCTTGCTTCTGACATAAAATCACCTATATTTTCAACAACAACCACTTCTGATTGTGTTTCACCACGCATTACACCCGTTAGATACTTCATTACTTCCTCGGCTGTTGCAATGCGTTCTGAATCCATCTGTTTTAACCGTTCGTCTATATATGTTCTAACACTAAGTTTTTCTAAGTTTTGACTACCTTGGACATGTGGCTTTTTATATCCTGCTTTTCTAGCTGATTCAGTAGCGTTACCAGTCTCAATATAATAATCGGCAAACCGTTTCTGTTTTTCTGTAAGTTTCACTACATCATCACCGCCTCCTGATTTATATTTTCTGAAAATTATAGTATAATCAAATTACCTTAAGAGATTAGCCCAGAGGTTAAAGGGCTCGACCTGAACTTATCGTGCTTGAAACTTAGAGTGCGAGAAGGAGGTACGCGATGGAACAGCGCAAAACCGATTCCCTCATGGTACTGTTAGTGGTCATGAACTACTTAACAGCATACTTTGAGCTAATCACAACCCTAATCTCTTAAGATTTGGGTTTGTGATTTTGATACTTAATCGAATAATGAATATCATATAATTTAAAAACGATAGCTATTAATGCTGTGAATACCGCATTTAACAAATACCCATTTTTAAATAATAATATCGCTGCTATTATCCACATGAAGCCAAACACAGTATTTATACGTTCCAAAACTCTCACCCATTTATCCAATAACAATCCCTCTTTCAATGTTTTCTCTAAACTATCCACAATGTTTAATACGTTCATGAATAGTTTACAAACAACATAAAAAGACGATACCGCATTTCAGGATGAAAGCCTGTTGCAGTACCGCTTTTTTCACTTTATAAACCCAACGAATAAGAACCTAACGAATATATAAATATAGTCACCTGATTTTTTTAGAGCTAATCTATCGTGTGCACCCTTCCAGAAAAACTCTATACTATCATATTAACACGTTTGTATTGTACTGACTCCGCCCAGTTTGTGCCCTCATTTTAACCTAATACCATCGACTCCAAACATCAATACAACTAAGGTTTCACTCGCTTTATCGATATCCTTATAGACTGTGCGTGGATGAATCGATTGTCTTTCAGCTACTTCGTCTATTGTTTTTTTATCACCTGAGATATACATTTCATACACCACTCGGTATCGTCTCATATCTTCTGGATCATCTGACTTCTCACAAATTAGTCTATAAACTTCTAAAGATTTATTAATGTATTTCACCATAGCTAAAGTAAGCTCTTTAGACTTTAAGATACTTCTAATTGCGAACTCATCTGTATCGATTTCATCGAGTTCCAACTTTTGATTTAATTCATTAATGTTTAATTTAATATCTTTACAGTGCACAGCAAATGAACGATAGTTTCTAAGGAGTAATTTTATATTTCTCAATCGACGATTATATTTCTTCGTCTCTTGTTGTTGTCTCTCTTTTTCTAGATGTTCATAGGCTGCTTGTGCTACTGCTTTTGAAATCACTTCTAATTGTTTATCTGATAGATTCATACTTTCGCCCCCCTATAGTTCATCCTGGTATTTACTGATAGTTTGGTATGTTGATTGAATAGCTCTTAATGATCGCGCGCCTTCTTTGGCTGTATCTAATCTCGACTTTGCTAAATCCCTTTCAAATCTTAAGCCTGCTATCTTTTCATCACCTTTAGCTAGTTCTAATATCAATGTCGCTGGATAACCTGCTGTTTTTAGTTCCAATATCTTATGGTGTAATGCTACTTTGTAATTTCGTTCGGCATGAGATAGTAGTGTACCTTGCTTATACATTTCAGCAGCAGTATCACTTATACGTTTGTTAGTCTCTCTCATTTCTCGGATGATTTCAGATAGTTCAATCGAGCGTTTAGGTTGAGCCATTACCTCACCTTCTTCATCCTTTTTGGCTTGGCTTTTCTCTTAGGCTTTATTTTCTGTAGCTCGTGCCAATCCATAAATCCGAGCTTCCAGTCATAACCGAGTAGGATTAATTTATCTAAAAACATTCTTTCGAATAGCTTTCTTTTTATAGCAAACTCTTTTGTGATTGCACCTTTTATGTCAACGATTTCCACTGTGTCATCAAGATTAATAACTTTAAAGTCTGCTATATATTCAATCTTTCTGAATGTCTTACCATTCTTTTTGAAAGCTTCTTGCAATAAAAACTTAGGTTGTAACTCAAAATCTTTTATCTGCTTATTAGCCTTCATCCACTTTAATTGCTCATAGTATTTTGCTTCAGCTTTACTATCAAATATTACTCCGTCTACTGTTGTTTTCTTCGCTCCGTATTTGCTCAATATCCAACATCCTGTCTCTCATGATTGATTTTGTTTTTATCGTAATAGGCTTGTTCGATTTGTTCTTCTGAGAAACCTAACATTTCGCTAAGTCCTAGAAAACTACTCCAAACCTCTTCGAAATCTGCTTCAATTTCTTCATCTTCATAACGAACTGAAGAATTCAGTATACAGACATTATTTAACAACTCCACAAACTGTTTATCGATACTCTCTAGCTTATATTTTGTCTTCCTTATACCGTTTTCCAGATTTAATTCAATTCCTATTTCTAAAACAAAATGTAAGCAATCAACATATTCTTCAAGAAGTGGATTACTTTCACCTAATATTCCTGTTGCATCACAATCGACACATGGTTCAAAATCATCTTCACCGAACACTGAAAAACTTTCATTTCCTGTTCCTTTGCAAGTTGGACAAAGATGTTGAATAAAGTTCCTAGGCTTCTGGTCCTTACTCCAAAACTTAAATCCACGCCATTCATTCGCACATTCACCAAGCTCTACAAGTAAAGCAAGTACTAATTTCTCAAAACGATCTTTTTCGTTGTAATCAATCCGTTCACGCAGCACCTTCTGTGTTTCAAACATCTTTTCTAAATTCATCTAGTCTTACCTCCAATTCAAGTAAAGCTTGGCTTCTATATTCGGTGTATCTAGCCAAGTAAATTAACTCAGCTAGATTACAGTTTGCTAGATTCATACAAAGTCGCTCCAAGACATTCCTACATCATGCATGTGACAGGTACTTGAACAATAAATATATGAATACTTTGTATCTTCATCAGTTAAGTACCTTTTATCCATCAGATACCCACAACTAAAACACTTATATTGCTTACCCTTCGTAAATCTCCATCTTTGCTTTTTCATTGTCTATCCTCCTAGAAAGGTAAATCATCATCATTTATATCTATTGTTTGTCCGTTATTTGCAAACGGATCATCATCAACACGTGTATAACTACCTCTATTTGAGTTATTTTGTCTTTGACCAGTATTTGTATTAGATTCATTGTTTCGTTGCTTATTAGGGAAATCAAAGCTATTTACAACTACTTCTGTCACCCACTGAACTTCGCCGTTATCCTTTTCCCACTTACGAATTTGCAGACGACCAGTAATACCGAACTTATCACCTTTCTTAATATGATTAGCCATTACTTCACTTAACCCACCCAGAGCAACAAAATTAATAAAATCCGTTTCATAATCACCGTTCTGATTTTTAAAATCTCTTCTTACCGCAATAGTTCCACTTGCCACACCCTTACCATTCGGTGTAAATCGAAGCTCAACATCCTTCACTGCATTTCCTGTTAACGTAATTACATTCATGTATTTTCCTCCTGTTCGATTGACTGTTCCCTGTCCTATTGACATATAATTAAAATGTTGTATTTTTGCGTCTATTTTAAATAAGCATAAGAATGTCCGTTAGGCACCAACACTTGATGCTTTTTACTAAAACCATTCTCTTTCTTCACCCGTTCTTTATTGATACCTTCTTCGTATATCGTAATGATGGTTAACCGTTCATGATCTATAGTGTTAAAACCTTGTTCAAGTATCCTTCTTGTCATTTAATTAACTCCTGTAAATCATCACGAACTCGCATTTTATAAGTACGTTCGCCATGTTCGTTCGTTATTCTTCTGACATCACCTAGAGCTTTATTTATGATCTTATCCGAAGGCTTTTGCTGATACTTATTTAACTCCATAATTGGCTTAAGTAATTCAATGTTGTTTTTTATCTCTCTGCGTTGATTTCTGACCCTTTGAAGGTCTTTGCTATACTTATATCCATCTGATGCATTAAAAGCCTTAAATTCAATTAAATGGAGCAAATCTTGCTGTTCCATCTCCAAATTCTTTAAATCACTTTGAAGCTTTTCGTACAATCTTGGAAAATTCACATACACATCTCTAACGTGCTGTATAGCCGCATCTAGATTCACATTATCAACTCCTTTTATTTTTTCTACCTAAACCAAATTCCCTTTCAACACGACAATAATGACTGTAACTGGCGTTAAAATACTCTGCTCTTTCATGCTTATTTAAACCTTTTTCTATCAGTTTTTCGCATTTTTCTTTTGTTATATTGTATTTTTTCATTTTTCTTGTAATACGTAACCCTTTATTTATTTCCCATATCCTTTGAGCGTTTATAGTTTTACCGAAATATTCAGCCTTTTCTCTAAGGGAAAACCCTTTTTCATTTAGTTTTTTGCATTCTTCAACCGTAGCTTTCTTTTTTATCTCTTCTACATCTTCCATTTTTTTAATGTTTAAATATCTCAATATTTCATTTAATTTTTTATTACCTATCCTTAAAGCTTTTGTAATTCTTTGTGCAGAAACGCCATAAGCTATCAATTTTTCTAAATCTTTAGTTGTTATGTCTTCGCCTTTTTTTAATATTTTACTTATTTCTTTTTTGTATTTTGATTTATTTCCATTCTCATAATCTTTAATTTTACTGTGCATTTCCGTACATATTTCGCAACCTTTGCATGTATAAAACGATTCGCCGTGTTTATCAAGGAAATGCATAATCAGTTCGCTGTTATTTGCCACGCTATTTCCTCCCACTTAACTCGTCTAAGTTCTTCGTATTGATTTGTTCTTTTTAGGTAACATATACGATCAACAATTGACCTTTCTGTTTTTCCGATAGACAACGCAATTTCTTTGATGCTGATTTTATCGTGCCAATTGCAAATATAAACCGTTTCTTCAAAAGTAAACCGAACATTCTGGTTGTAATGTATTAATTCGTTATAAAGCAGTTGGTTGTGTGCATTATATTTGTATACATCATTGTTAACAGACCCATTAATGCCGCCTTCACGTTGTTTTAACATTGATTTGCTATCTAAGTCTATCAATATCATTAAAACCTCTTGTTCTCTCATTTCCAACCTATGAGCAATATCACTATATGACCAACCTTTATCCCAATACTTGATTACTTCTTCAAGTTCTTCGCTTGTCCACTCCTGTCTGAACTCTTTGAGGATAGTGATCTTATCCATGTTTATTCCGCCTTTTCTCTAACTATTTTTCAACTGCAACTTCACAACACTTAAATCATAGATAAATCAAATCGTTTGCTAGTTAGATGCTCTTTCAATTTGTTTAGCGCCCCTCTGTAAACCCTACTCACTTGCACTTGAGACAAATTATATAATTTTCCGATTTCTGATTGAGTTTGTCCTAAATTGATAAGTCGGTTCAAGACATCCTTTTCTCTAGCATCTAAAGTAATAAGACTTTCACGAATCATATCTTTTATTTCAAAGTCGTACTTATCTTCAATTCCAATGAAATCCTCTAAAGTTTGAGATTTAGAATCTCCTTCACCGAATTTAACTTCAAAATCCAAACTAACAACATGACCGTTTCTTTTTCCTCTTTTATAATATCTAATTCTTTTAAAAACTCCTGATTTTGCATTTACGACAAACAATGTAGAAAATTTACCTTTTGAAGGATCAAGATTCTTCGCAGTATACATTAAAGCGAATATGCAAATATCATATATATCCTCTTTAGGAATATAAGGAAATTGTTTTTCGAATGAAAGAATATACTTATAGGCTAACTTCATATTATTTTCAACTAATTGTCGTTGTTCAGAGGTTAATTTCTCCATGTTCATCCTCCTAAAATGGTAATTCTATAAACCTACGATCTTTGCTATTTTCAAATTTGATATATCGATAATCCCTAAACATTCTAGAGAAGGTTTTAGCATCGTAAATCTGCTTTAATTGACCTCCAGTGAGGTTTGTTGTGCATATGGTAGTTTTACCTTGCCTACCATTGAAAGTATCCTTCATGACCCTTCCTACGAAGTCTGATGCTTCTTTTTGTGTGTCTATATTCCCAACCTCTGCACCAACATCATCTAGTACAAGTACATCAACACTTGTTAGCTTTTTGATGATTGATTGCTCTGTCTCATCTGATTTGTTATTAAATGTCGCTTTAATACTTTTCATTAACTCGGACATTTCAATAAAGAGAACTTTATATTTACCGACCTCATTTATTCCATAAGCGATTGAATAAGCAAGATGACTTTTCCCTGCACCTGGTTTCCCTTGCATCCAAAGTGTAAATGCTATCTCATTCAAAAAATCTTTTACCGACACCTTCGCTAATTGAAGATTCTGTTTTTCTTCATGCACTTCTTGTTTAAAGTTTTCAAACCTAGCTTTTAAAATGGTTTCATCCGTTACCATTGATTCTCTGAAGAATACTTGTTTATCTGGATGCTCAATAATATCCTTGTGGATCTCATACTGCTTATCCTCTAATTCCTGTTTACGTTTATCCGATTCACATAGGGGACAAATAGCTTGCCCCTCTATGTTCATAAGCTGCACTTTCTTAATGTGTTCTACTCCGTCTTTAACATAACGGTGTTTATCACATGTATCAGAAAGGTAAGTCGTAATCACTGGCATACCTTCTACCTTGATTCGTTCCATTTGTACCTCCCTCTTCATAACCATCGATAAAAGAATCGTTGTTTAAGAATGTTGTAGGATGTTTGATATATTGTTTATCTGTTTTTTGGACTTGCTTTGCATATTTTTCTGTGCCGATTAATATAGTTTCTAAAGAATGATTTTTAATAGCTGTCTTAAATGATTTGAATGCTTTTTTCTTATCTACCTTTCTTGGATAAATAGACCAGAATTGCTCAAATTCATTTGAGTATATATCTTTATTCTCTTTCTTATTCTTATCTATATCTTCTTCTATATCTGTTGCGTTACCATGCGTTACATGTAACGTTACATTTGAGATACTTTTTTGTTGGCGATGTTTAGCGACACGAGTTTTAGTCTGTTCTCTTATTTTTTCAAGCCCAGCAAGGTTTTGGTGCTTATCCCAGTTAGAAATACTTATGAATTTATCCTCTGAAATCTCAATCATCCCGAAGTCTTCAAACGTTCTCAATGCCAATCTCACTGTCGCAATGGGACGATTAAAGATAGTCGCAAGCATCTCATCTGTGTACGGAATATTCTCACTGAGATAAATGTAACCAGTCGCATTTGTCTTACCTGCTTGAGCGAGAAGTTTAATCCAAACTACTAAGATCGTGTCGGCATCGGGCATTGTTTCTATTAATCTAATTTTTTCATCATCAAACATATGAGTGCTTAGTTTGATCCATTTCACATCTGACATACAAAACACTCCTTGGATGTGTTATAATTCTGTTTAATCAATTCTTTTTGGTCCGTTGTTAGAGCAACGGGCTTTTATTTTTCTCCATATACATCAATTGAATGGCTCCAAGCTATTTCCGGACTGTAGCAGAACGGACATCCGTTTGGATCTTTACCTTCTCTAACAGCAAAATCTTCATTACATGTTTCGCAATAATGTATAGCTAACATGGCTTTGATTCCTTAATGACTTGCTTGTACAACACTTGATGCTTATTGCTACGTTCAATTGCAGTTAATTTACCTTCTGGCAGTTCAGTTTCGACAAATATACATTTTTCTAGATTTACAAACCTTAC
Source organism: Bacillus sp. JJ722 (assembly GCF_036963345.1). NCBI lineage: Bacteria > Bacillati > Bacillota > Bacilli > Caryophanales > Bacillaceae > Bacillus > Bacillus sp. JJ722. The sequence goes on along the minus strand of NZ_JBALMO010000040.1, from coordinate 63,443 downwards.
TAAGTATAAATTCATAGTTATCCTCCCTTTTTAGTTGTTTTAAGTGTTGTAGATTATCACCACCTTCCGTTATTCAGGTGTTATTTCATGCCTTTTCCAAAACACTTAGAACAACACACTTTGGATGATTTCTTAAATATGAAACCTTGTCCATTACAATTCTTACACTTACCAACTAAGCCGCGTCTACGAGTGGAATTTTTGCTACTCATGAAAATTCTCCATTTCTAAATTTTCTAAGAGCATCCTTTTTACCTTTGTCGTATGCATTAGCTGAAAACATACACATAATCACTACTCCAATAAATGTTCCAACTATTAAACCAATAAAACAACATACCTTTCACCTCTATTAAATTTGTTTACTCATTAGTTATGCCAAGCCATAATTGCACATATCACCATACAAATCCCAGCAATCTTCGCACATATATTTTTTAAGATTTTCGCTAAACTCTACATCCTTATTGGATTCTCCACAACATTCACATGCTTTCATGTTAACTGAGCACCTCTTTTACTCTTTTGTTTCTTAACGAATTTTAATATTTAACATTCCGGCTATAATACTCAGCTGTTCTAATGATAAATTTGATAGTTCTCCAGCAATTCTTGATCGCAATACTTTTTTATCCTCGGCTCGTTTTACTGCATCCCAATAATCTTGAGGTCTTAACCAAATATATTTTGTATAACCGAATCCCGTTTTATGTTCCCATTTACTTTTGTCAAAGCGATACTCTCTAGAACCATTCTGTCTTCTAGCATAAATACTTTTTGAATTTATTTTAGTGACCTCGTAAGGGACAGGATCACTTGGTTCATCTTTGTAAAAGTCACACGATTCTTCAATATAAACAATCTGACCTACAATTAATTCTGGCTTCTTTTTACTCATAATCTCACCGCCTTTGAAAACTGATTCAGCCTTTTGTTTCCTTAATTCTCGATAAGCCATTTACCTTCAATTAACTCATCTAAATCTATACCATCATCAGCTAATTGTTTAAAATGACCATATTCACCATGTATGAATCTATACTGTAAATCTTCAGTTTGATACAAAACGACTGTCCTCTTTTCTTTTACATGTGCATGTTGAGCTTCTTCAAAACTTACAAAATGATAATTAATTTCCCATATATCTTTATTTACCCACGGAAAATATATAGAGAATTCATTGCTTTCTTTAGAAGTAGGTTTTTCTTCATCTTTATCCCAAGTTAACAAATTCCCTTTATGGTCATAACCGACCATCCATCCCTTTTGATTTACAGCAACATCATTTAGTCCTAAACGGTCAATCATTTGACCTGTTGTAAATTTTCCAGACATTCTTTAACCTCCTTAGGCAACTAAATAATTCTTGTGTTTAGTAATCATCCTCATCTGGAACCTTAATATAAGGTGCTGCACTCTCAATCATTTCCTCAAATACTTGATCAATGCATTCCTGGAAGAACGTTAATCCACTTTCACTATTTTCTGATAATCCATTAATTAATTCTGCAAAACCAGTTGCAAATTGGCGTTTGAACTTTACTTTAATATCATCATGATATTTTTCTGGATAGTGATTAAATGCTGTAACAAGCAAATCAATCGGCAATTTTATTACTACGTTTTGACCACTTACTTTTGCATAATCCACATTTATTCCCCCTCTGTTTGTTCACTCTTACCTTTTAGTCGCTCAATAATCTCAAGATCATCCTCATCAAAGCAAAGTGAACCAGATGGAGAATAATCATCCGAATCCCAATCTTTAATAAACTCCTCATGATCATCTATATAACTACCGAACACCGGATCTTGTTCTGCTAGATAAGTATAATCTCTGATTTTCTCGGCATCTTCCTCATTCCAGCCAATCAATGAATAGCTATCGTCACCGATACCTTCCACGACAATAACTTCTAAACCATCAATTAAGTTATAAGCTTTAATCCATGTTTCAATTTCATCAGTAGTCATTTCAGAATCATCCCATTTTGCCTTTAATTCTTCGACTGTTTTCCCGCCTGTATTTAACTTCGCTCGATATAATCTTAGTATCACACCGGTTCCTCCCCTATAATGATTGAACTGCTGAAGCTATGATATTACTAGCCTTAATAAGCCCGTCGATTTTCCCTTTCTCATACTCTGTATTTTCTTGATGATTCATTGTGCAATGTTCCGTATGGATAGCTCTTTGAATGTTTTCAATAACATTTTTATAATCGTCAATTCCCCCCTGCAATTCCGCCCGTTCATTTTCCCTTTTAATAATTTCTTTACCATTGCGGATTAAACATTGATCCATTTTACTGTTTACATTATTCAAATGTTCAATTACCTGTTGCTGTTCCGATAGATCGACCAGTTGCAAATACTTAGTATGAAAAGAACCACTAAACCCTTCAAGAAAAACAAGCTTTTGCTCATATATGCCTTGACCTTCGAAACTTACATATTCATCATTCTTACAAGTCCAAATCTTACCGTTGTAGTGTTCAGCTTCACCACATGTATGCATAACAACTTTATCGCCCTTCTTTAGCATCTTTCTTCCTCCCCTATTTCAACATCTCACATCGTCTGTGGGCTAACTCTTCGAAATACTCCTTGTCAGTTGTATCAATAGCAAAGTTTATTAATTCTTCCATATCTTCAAATGTTAAAAATGAAATACTCTCGTCTTTGACAATATTTTTAGCTCTAACAACAATATGAAAGCCATCATAAAAACGAATTTTATAAAAATTTCCTTCTTTATCTGTAATCGTTGCTAAAGTTCTGATTCTATTTTCTATATTGCCTCTAATTCCATTAGAGCTAATCAATACAACTTCATCATTTATATTAAAATCTGTTTCTGAAAAGGATTTTTTAATACTTGGTTCTTTTGCCCTCTCTAGGTCATCTTCATAAACCAATAATGACTTACCATCTGGGAAATTTACGATATAGGTACGCTTACCAACATAGATTTCATAATCCTTTACTTTACCTTCAATATTTAAATACTTTTCTAACGCCTTGTTTTTAGTTGTATTTCTAATCAGCTTTACTTTCATTCCTCTTTTAAAGAGATAGCCCATAATGTTTAATCTCCTTTCTTTCTTTACCATAAGGAAACATAATACAAAATATGATTATTAACCTTCTGGCACATGCACCAACTTACCAGTAAGCTCTTGGATCTCTTTCTTAAATAATTCTTCATCACTATTGTTATCGCTAAGATGTAGAAGCCAAATCTCTTGTACTTTCGATAGATCATTAGCTTTAAAGAACTCTTTCAAATTCTCTAAACTAAAATGTGACTTGATTAACCTCTTTTTCATCATCGCTGGTACTCGTCCAGTAACGATATTCGCATCTAATATATCCATTGAATAATTACACTCAATCATGATGTGAGTAAGACCTGTGAACTTGTATTTGATGTAATAGGTGTCAGTGGCGAATAGAAGCTTTTCACCTTCTTGATTTACTAATAAGAAGCCATACGGTTCGCTTACATCGTGGTTTACGTCAAAAGGTAAAATAGTCCACGTACCAATTTGAAATTGTTCTTTGGCTCTTACAGGTTTAATACGATGATGTTTGATGTTTATAGCTTCAGCAGTTCCAGAACTCATGTAACAATCAATTCCTGCCTTTAAAACATCTTTTAAACCTTTGCAATGATCGCCATGCTCATGTGTTACTAAACAACCAGCTATGTTAGATGTTTGAAAGTTAAGTTTGCGTTGGATCTCTTTGAATTTGATTCCTGCTTCCAACAGGAGGGGAGTTTTGCCATCTGTAATGTGATAGCAATTCCCCTTGCTGCTAGATGCTAATGCTGTTATAGTAATCACCAGCTTGGGCCGCCTGTGTTAACAGGTTCTTGTTCTTTTTGCGTTTGTTCAAAATCAGCTACGATTTGTTCTTCGTTATCATCTATTGCTGGTTGTTCTTGGCATTCACTGTATTCAACATCAATTATTTCGGAGTTAGCATTTTCATTTAACTCAGCTTCCAATTGAGCTTCGGTTGATAGATCATCTTCACGATTGATATGCTCCATAATGATACTTCCATCGTCACTTGAGTTTAGGAACTTTTTACAAGCACGTTGTATAACGGTCTTCTTAGCCATCTCCTGTTTAAACTCGTCGTGAGTACTCCCTTTTGCTTCTTCTTTTTGGTCTTTTCCCCAAAATTGAGCTTTACTCCATGCTTTTCGTAATTCATCGATAGTCATTAATTCAGTGTAAATGTCATCGTCATTGATAGTTATAATGCAATAAGCTCCTTGTATTTTTTCTTTATCGATGTTTCCAAATTTTTGTTTATGAGATAGATTCCGAATCCTGCCATTAATCATCTCGTATTCAACTTGATCACCTTCGTAAATAACTGCTGCATCAATTGATTTAGCACCAGTAACACGTTTAGTTACTGCCATTGTTCCAAAATAAGAACGTTGAAAAGTTAATTGTTTACCATAAGTGATAAAGTAGCCTTGTTTCTTCATTGGATTAAGACCTTGCACGACCATATCGAGTAAACTGTTGGCAATACTGTCTTTTGTGCAAACTTCTAATACTGGTTTATAACCATCATTCTTTCCTGTTTTTGTGTTTTGAAGAATTAACCAAGCAGACTTCATAGCGTTTTCTGGACTGTAATTTGCAGGGAAACGGATTTCTCCGTTCTCCTGGAACTCTTTAACTTTCTTAGCTACTACATCAACAGTGTCTTTCTTTACCATAGCCAGTTCATTTTTTTGTTTTTGATTAGTCATTAAACAAGACCTCCTACTAATTCAGATTGTTCCACACGTAATTCCTTATCTGCTTCACTAACGATTAAAGAAATAATCTGTGTATTCGTATCTATTAACTTGGTTACTGCTTCGGCATTGTCCACGAATATCGGTACTGCTATACCGTAATGAGCTGATAAAGTATTAATGATATCTAGACCAACATTTATACGAGCAGCGTTATTCAATCCTCCTGAATAACCAACACCTTCGTAAAGTGTTTCGCATGTTTCTTCTAAGCCACCGTTGATTTGTTGCTTAAATAGCTTAAACTTAGCGTATTTAAAACGATTGTTAATCTTTTCTTCGAGCATATTAACTTGTGCTCTTATAAACTCTTCAGTTAAGTACAACTCTTGTTCTAACTTTTCAAACTCTGCAGCAAGATCACGTTCTTGTTGTTTAAGTTGCTCCATGCGGTCCTTTGATTGTTCGGACTGAGTGAATTTACTAATTTCCTGTTGTAGTTGCTCACGTTTAGATTTAAGTTCAACGATTTCTGTTTGTACTGCCTGGACAGATTGCTCTGCATCATTTCTTAGTTGCTGGATTTCGTTGTTAATGATTTGCTTTTCTTGTAATTTATTTGTGTAATGAATATTTTCTGTAATATCAATGACAGAAGATTCTACTTTAGTTAATTGTTCTTTAAACTTTGTAAGTGCTGCTTGTTTATCTGCGATTTGACCATTTAACTTTTCGTAGTCTTTTGCAAGTGTTTCATTTTGATCCACTATACTTTGTTTAAACTCTTTCGTTTCATGACCTTTAGAATCTATTTCAGCTAAGCGATTAGATTTACTAAGATTAAACTGAGCTAACGCTTTTTCTTTGGCAGCTTCTACTTGCTCTTCTGGAAGAGATTGACCACACGTAGGACATTCACACTCAGATTCATGTTTAAACTCCTGTACATCAATTTCAATCCATTCAGCACGTAGTTTTTTAAGCTTCTCTTCTGCGTTTTTAACGTTTTGGTCGTTTGATCGTTTACGGTCTTTGATGTTTTCTAACTTTGAGTTTAATAGATTAACATTCGACTCTTCTTCTTGGATTTTCGCTTTTAACTGATATACTTGTTCTTTTGATCCAGATTCATGTTCGCGCTTAATATCTATAAGAGCCATTTCAATTTCTTGAATTGCTTTTTGTTTTTCTAATACTGCTGATCCGTTGCGTATGTTGCTAATATCAGTAAGCTTGTTATCAATCATATAATTTAAATCCGTTACTCGAACTTCTAACGATGCTTTATCAAGTCCTTCTGTTTCAGGTAAAGAACGTTGAATCTCGTCAATACGTACCGGAATCTTTTCAAGCTCATTGTTGATTTCGGTACGACGAGCAGCGATGATTTTACGATGGTTTTCGATTGTTCGTCCATTTAGAATGCCTGTTAATGCTGCTAGTTTTTCATCTGAAGCAATTACTTCTTCGTCCGTAATATCTCCAGCGATATCTAATAAGGTTTTACGACGTTCTTTATAATGCAGTTGCTCATTAAAGAAAGATGGATTTGTTAGTAACTTGAAAATATCTTCATCTATGATTGCTGCAACTTCATCCGTGTATTCCTTTTTCTTTACTGGTACATCATCAACATGATAATCGGTTGTATGACCAGTAAATTCAGCAGTTGCAGAACCACGCTTCTTGCTCCATTTTTCCTTAAACAACTTACGGAACTTCTTTTCTTTCCCATCGATTAGAAAGATAACTTCGACCTCATGCTCTAACCCATGAATTTCTTTATTGTTTTTATCAAGAGTTTTAATTGAAAAATCCTTTTTATTTTGACTATCCTTATCAAAAATGGCCCATAAAAAACCATCAAATAGTGTTGTCTTCCTTGTTGCATTGTCACCGTATGCCTTTACGTTATGTCCATCAGCTTTTAATACAAAGTCTTTTAATCCTTTAAAATTGCGGTAAGAGATAGATTGTAAAACTATTTTTTTCATATATATCCTCCTGATATTGTGTTATACTGACGTTACATTTATTTTTTTAAGCGCTCATGTTGGCGCATGAGCTTGTTTTTATGCAATTTTTCGTGGAATCCATCCACTCACATAAGTTATAGCTGCTTCAAGTTCATGAGATTTTATATCTTTGTAACTACTTACAGCAAATCTATTTTTAAGCTCTCTATAAAGCTCCCTGAATAGCTTCGTTGCTTCTTTTTTATCATGAGTGATAGAATAAACCTTCTCTGCTACAGCCAGTTGTAAGCGACGTTGCTCACCACTTTCTAATGTAATCCGTTCCTTAACCTCTGTTTCAAGCTTTTCTACGCGATCTTCTACGTTATTTAATTTCTGTTCATGTTCTAATGAAAGTTTTAACAATTCTACACGTTGCTCATGTTCAGATAACATAGGAGGCTTAGACAACTTTTCTCTCATTCTCTTAAACTCTTGTATAAATTTGATTTTTGTTTGTACGGCTTCTTTTGTGTTATAAGAGAAAACAACTAATGTGAATGCTTCTTCAGTAAGTGATTCTTTTGGTCTTTCTTGATTGTTTTTATCGAGATAAGAGCCGGGCGCAAAATTGCGCTGGGTAAATTCTTCACCTGCATAGCCCATTTGAGTACGAATATCCCTTAATACATCTTTATGATTCTTTCCAAACATTTCGGCAATTGTTAAACTATCTGTAACTGCTTGTCCGTTTTCTACAAAAACTAATTGATTCATCTAAACACCCTTTCTATTTTTAGAACTAAAATCACCCTTAAATTATGCAAATATTACAAAAATAAACAACCTAATCAAGCTCTAAGCTTTTCGTTCCTTGTGAAGGTTCTCTCCTAAGACGCTACCGATAAATAGAGCTAATAAGACTAAACAGTAAATTCCTCCAATCATCCCTATACAATCAACCTTTCTTCACTTTAGAACAATTTTTGTTCTTCAAATTTCGCGAAAGTAGTAAAAGAGAAAGCCTTTTGGGGCTTTTTAAACACAGAAATTCTTTAAATTCTTTTATTTTTATGCACCTTTACTTGCGTTCAAATCAATCTTTTCATTTGAACTCTGACGTTTCTCTGCTGCTATTCGCTTAAAATCTTCTATAAAGAATGATATGAATAAAGTTGCTCGTTCCCCGGTTAACAAGATTTCTTTAACAGCCATGCAATCACCTCATGTTTAATATATGAAAGGGAAGAAAGTGGACAACCCTATTTTTTCGCTTTTTGATCAAGTAGTTTTTCTACGTCTTTTAAATCATGACCATTTTCCTTAATCATATTAAGAAGAATGTTAACTCTTGGATCCATTTCATCACCTCCAATAACCATCGGTTAACAGTAAACCATAGGTTAACACGAATATGGAAAATTACTGGCTCTTTGATAATTCTCGTAAATCTATGTCGAGAATATTGGCCAGTTCTAATAGTTTATCACCAGGTATTTGCTTTTTTCCATTTTCGATATAGTGAATGCTTGTCTTACTTTTATACCCAAGCTTTTCAGCAACTTCAAGTTGAGTTAACTTTTTCTCCTCCCTCCGTTCCTTTAAGTATTGATAGTTTAAGCTCATAAAATCACCTCGCTAACATGATGTGACACCATCATAACACCGCTGTAAACCATAGGTCAACAAAAATCTTAAAAAAATAATAAATATTACATTTTATTACAACGAGGTTGACTGTTGGTTTACTTATATGTATAATTTAATTAAACAATTCTGGAGGTAAAATAATGATTGCTATAACAAGTTCGCGAATAAAGGCGCTACGTGAAGCGAGAAAATTAACTATGCAAGAACTAGCTGATAAAGTTGGTATCTCAAAATCGATGATTTCATATTATGAAAACGGAAAGAAAACTCCCTCAGTAAAAACTATAAACATAATTGCCAGTGTGTTAAATGTTTCTGTTGATTATTTATTAGGAAAAACTGATTCATTTGACGGAAACGAAAACACAAGTAACGATATTAAATTACTGATAGAAAAATATGAACGACTTGATCCATCGAAAAAAGAAGCAATATTAAAAATTCTTGATACGCTAGCTGAGTAAAGAAATCTTGTAAAATTACTATACCACAATAATCGGAACATTTGTTCCTTTTTTTATAAATTTTAGGAAAAACACAGAAATTTAACAAATAAAGGTGTGGAAATATTGATAATAGTTGGCAAATGCCGACTAAATGAGATTCTTAAATCTAAAAAAATGACACAGACTGAATTAGCTATCAAGGTAAATATGAAACGGCAGCAAATAAGCGCATATGCAAATAACGACAGAGAGATGAGTTTAAAGACTGCTGCAAACATCGCATATCAACTTGATGTTGCTATTGAAGATTTATATGATTTCGTTTTGTCGAGAGAGCAGTGAGTTTTCTCACTGGATCCCATTGTCAACTATGTAGTTGCTAACTATATTATTTTCCACATCCAACTAAATGTCAATCTAAGTCTTAATAAAAATATTAAGTGAGGATAATTAATATGAGAACAGGTCTCTATAAAAGGGTTTCAACTGACATGCAAGTAGAAGAAGGGGTATCTCTTGATAATCAAGAAAGTAAATTAAAAGCTTTTTGTGAATCACAAGACTGGGTTATAGTAAAAGAATACGCTGATGAAGGAATTTCTGCTAAAGATATTGAAAATCGACCAGGAATACAACAAATGATTAAAGATATTAAAAATCAAAAAATTGATGTTGTTCTGGTTTATAAGCTAGATCGCTTAGTGAGAAGAGTAAAAGATTTACATGAATTATTGCAAGTAATGGATGAATATGATGTTAAATTCAAATCGGCAACAGAACCGTTTGATACAACAACACCTGCTGGTCGTTTGTTTATAACGATGGTCGCAGCTATTGCAGAATGGGAACGCGAGACTATCGCTGAACGAGTGTACGATAATCTGAAATATAGAGCAGAACAAGGATTGGTAAACGGCGGACCTGCTCCGCTTGGATATGACTGGGAAGAAGGAGATCTCGTTGTTAATCAAGAAGAAGCTAAATATGTTCGATATATATTTAATGCTTATTTAAGTAAGGGGATGACTAGTATTGCTATAGATTTAAATACCAAAGGAGTAAAAACAAAAAACAACAACAGATTTTCCCAAAAAGCAGTTGAACGTATTTTGAAAAACCCTATTTATGTGGGTAATGTGCGCTGGAGTAGTAAATCACGCAAAACAGGTAAATTGATAAAAACTCCAGAACAAGAAATCATTACGCCAATTGGTCAAGAAAACTTTGAACCAATCATAGATGAAAAAACATTTGAACAAGTTCAGTTACTTTCAAAAAAGAGACTTAAAAACAACTTTAAAGGAGATAATGATTATTTGTTTTCAAGGTTACTTGTATGTAACAGATGTAATACGCGATTAATCTCTCACAAGAAAAAAAGAGCTAATGGTAATTATTATAGATACTATACATGTAGAGAAAAAGACCACTTTAAAGGATGTAATTTACCTAGTGTATCTGAAGTATCTGTCGAGAAGAAATTTCTTGAACTACTAACCCTCGGTGAATTTAAAATAGCAGATACCGATAATGAAGATGTTCATGAAGACTTACAAAACGAACTAAAAAAACTTTTAAGAAAGAAAGATCGAATCAAAGAGTTGTACTTTGATGGCGATATTGATAAACAAGAATATACAAAACGCACGCAGCCTATTCTTGAATTAGAAGCAAATATAAAGAATAAATTAGAGTCTAAATCTGTTCGTACCTCTAAACAAGAAATTATCGAAATGGCTGAACATGTAAAAGAATATTGGGATGTACTTTCTCGTGATAATAAAAAGAAAGCATTACAAACAATTATATCCAGTATAAAAATTGAAGTTTTAAAATCCGGCAATCCTAATGCTAAAACAACTGAAGAAAGGTACTCTACAATAGAAATAACCGATATAGAATTCTCTTAATGACTACCGTCCCCTTTGTGTGACGTATGAATGGGGCTATAGCGGTGGACCCGCTCAAGCTGTCTCTCCTATTGGACCTGTGCGCGACGTTCTCACTTATGCAGCTAGTGAAATTCCTTCTCAAAAAATTATGATGGGGCAAAATTTATACGGTTATGATTGGACATTACCATATAGACCAGGTACAACTGCTAAAGCCATAAGTCCGCAGCAGGCAATAGATATCGCTAGACAATTTAAAGTAAATATTGAGTATGACTACACGGCTCAAGCACCTTTCTTTAAATATCGTGATGAATCTGGAAAAGAACATGAAGTATGGTTTGAAGATGCCAGCTCTATCCAAGCTAAATTTGATTTATTAAAAGAACTAAATCTTCGCGGAATGAGCTATTGGAAACTCGGATTAGCTTTCCCACAAAACTGGCTACTTCTAGATGATAATTTCAATACTGTGAAAAAATAGTTCATTTAATATCATAAATTATATTCTTTAGATTATTTTTCAGTTCATACAACAACATAATCGGAACTTCTTTATTTCCATTCCACTCTTTTCTTAGACAAGAGATTGGCGGATTTGTTTCGTCTACTAACTCACACATCTCAATCGTAAATGCAGGCTTATGAAAGGTTGTAATAAACCAGTCCGTATAGCCACCACCTACAGCATTCTCTTCAGGGAGATCCAGTTTATAGCCGGTTGTACGGGCGATTTTCTCTGCTAAATAATAATCTCGTTCAATATCCTCTTTCTTCGTATGATAATACCAAAACACTTGTTGTCCCGACGTATGATAAGACAAAGAAAGAATAGGCTTTCGCTCCATCGTAAAACGAACTAATGATTTTACTTCCTTTGCTTGAACAGGCTTCTTACCACGATAGTGTTTATATGATGGCCAAGCAGGTATCTTCTTCAACTTATGCCAACCAGCAGGATATTGGCGATTTAAGTCCACACCTTTTCCATTCGCCTTCCATCGATTAAACGATGAGTGAAATGAATTCATACTAAGTAACTTCAATGCTTGAGATAGATCATGCCCTGCTAACCCCTTCTGTTGAATAGTAACTCCATCAGGGTTCAACATCGGAATAAAGATTAGTGATATATCATCAAATATCCGAGCTGAATAGCCATTAATAGTAGTATCTGCCGAATAAGCATGAACATACTCCTTCATAAGTTTCATTAGAAATTGACTCGTTATCCATTCACGACCATGATGTGATCCGATAAGGAATATACTCTGTTTCCCTTTACCAATTTGAATATAAGAAAGATCTTTTCCCCACTCACTTTTACCAATTGAACCAATTTGTATTTTTTCACGATAAATATTTTGTAAGTTGAACACTTCTTCTTCCATTTGTTCATATGAATAATAGGAAGCATCTGCCCTTATAACACTCGTGTTCATGAACAAAAATAATAAGCAAAAAGGTATAACTACTTTCATGAATATGCTCCTAACATGTTGGTAATATGTTCTCACGTTTGTCCAAGTTTTTCATAGCAAAGTTTTGATGATACGGTACAAAATAAAGTTAATCTCCTTATAAAGGAGGCAGATGCCATGAACAAAACTGATTATGATCGAGCACTCTATTATACGCATCGTTCCGAGTGGGATAATTTATTGATTCTGATGGTTAGGACAAAAGATCATTTTTTATCCAAGAAGATTGAACACTTCTTACATGCGTATCGTTTTGAACATGACTACACCACTATCCAACGAAATCTCTACACGCTACTTCGATATCTCGAACATGCATCATGCATGACACAACATGATGTACTATATGAATCCTATTCATAGTTTCACGATTATTAATGGAAATATACTTGATTGACCTTTCGGAAATGTTTGGAATGAAGAAATAAGCTAATTTAACGAAACAACATATATGGACTAAAAAGAGCTAGAATTTTCTAGCTCTTTTTTACAATTTAACTGTTTATAGATAGACACACTTTGCCACCCCATACTATAATTTCTTATGACATACTATGGAGGTGTGACAATTTTGAATCATAAACAAAAAGAAAACATTTTGTTTATAGCCTGGGCAGTGTCCGTAATTGCAACTTTCGGGAGCTTATACTTTTCAGAAATAAAACATTTTGAACCTTGTACATTATGTTGGTATCAACGAATTGTTATGTATCCATTTACTGTCATATTAGGTATAGCATATGTTAAGAAAGACTTTCGTATTAGCCTATATACCATGATTTTATCTGGAATTGGAGCAATGATTTCAACTTATCATTATGCGCTTCAGAAAGTTCCTTTTATTTCTGATGCCGCTAATATATGTGGGCGTATACCTTGTACAGGACAATATATTAATTGGGCTGGCTTTATAACCATACCACTCCTAGCACTTACTGCTTTCATTATTATTTTCATTTGTAGTTTTGCTATTTGGAAGAATACTAAGGAGGCTAATTAATGAAGAAAATCATTATTTTTTTAGCAATTATTATTGCACTATTTGCAGGAATCGCTTTTATGAATAGCGTGCAAAATAAAGAAAAAACAGCTGACAATCCATACGGAAAAGAAGATTTGGAACCATTAACAATTGATCTACTCGATGATGAAAATTACCAAAACATTATTACACCAAAAAATCTTGAGAAAAAATTAGAAAATGAAAAACAAACTTTTGTTTATTTCTTTCAACCAGATTGTTCTTTTTGTAAAATAGCTACCCCTAAATTAATGGCAACTGCTAAAGAACAAGGTCTAGATATAAATCAATACAATTTGATGGAATTTGAAGAGGGCTGGGATCAATATGATATTGAGGGCACTCCAACATTAGTTGTATATGAAGATGGCAAAGAAGTGGACAGAAAAGTTGGAGACGATTCAGAAAAAGGCTTCAAAGAATTCTTACATACACACGAAAAATAAAACGACAAAAGCGCCGTAAACGGCGCTTTTTAACATATTATTTGATTTTTAGCTTCTGTAAATGTAACCACGCAATTTTTTGTTTGAATCCCTTTGCGGAAACATTGTAAAGTAAATGGAAAAAGCAAACCAAAATGATTTATAATTTGAGCATTACGTTTAAACAATTCGTCATATTGACTGTAATCTAAAGATTTGCTTACATGTTCAATAATTGTTGTTATAACTTGCAAAGCAGTCATTAGTTGATATGCTTCTTTTAATGTCCCATGGTAATTGTTTTCATAGATCGAAAATTGCAGTAACCCCATCTCATCGTACTTGTTAAGATCTTGGCTAGTAATATAACTTGGAAGAATGGTTGATCGTAGGTGAAACAAGGCTGTTTCTATTTCTCGCTCTTGTTCCTCCGTTGAAGAGAAGACGATTTTCAATTTTACCCCCACCTTTAATTCGTATGTTAAAAAAAAGCATCCCTTGTAAGAATAACATAAATTATCAAAATTTGGGTTAGGAAATAAAACTATTTTTAATTTTAGTAGTACAAAATTCACATTAAATTACTATTGTTTTACAATAATATCAATCGAGAGGTAGGTCTATTCACCATGATACAAACAAAGAAAAAAGGATTATATATAGAAATTCTCATACCTAAAAAGTGGGTAAACAAGTCCATAGATACACTTCTGAAAGATTATTGGAAAGTGCCCAAGAAGCTAATGCATGAGTGGCGCATGAACAAAGATGTATTAATTAATGGGCAAGTTGTTTCATGGAATATCCCATTACCGACAGACACTAAGCTAATGTTGCCCGTATATAAAAGCAACCCTACTTCAATTGAAACAACATATATGGATTTAACGGTTCTGTACGAAGATGATCATCTACTAATTGTTAATAAACCTGCAGGAGTTGAAACTCATCCTTCCAAACCAAATCAAACAGATTCTTTACTAAATGGTGTTGCATATCACCTTTTAGTGGAAGGACATAGTGGTGAGTTTAGACATATTCATCGACTTGATCAAGATACAACAGGAGCGATTGTTTTTTCAAAACATGCTTTATCTGGAGCTATTCTTCAAAGAATGTTGGAAGAAAGACTTATAAAAAGATCTTACAAAGCACTAGTCCATGGCAAAGTCCTAAAGAAAAAAGGCACAATTAACGCTAATATAGGAAGAGATCGTCATCACGCAACTAGAAGACGGGTTTCCCCTTCTGGACAGCACGCAGTAACTCATTACAAAGTTTTACACTATTACCCTAAGAAGGACTTAACACTTATTGAATGTCAGCTAGACACAGGTCGAACACATCAAATTCGTGTCCATTTAAGTCACCTAGGGCACCCACTTGCTGGCGATACGTTGTATGGTGGACAACCTATCTATCATCGACAAGCATTGCACGCATATCAAATAAAACTCACGCATCCGATTACTGAAGAGCCTTTACTAATTGCAGCTCCATTCATTGATGAAAAAAGCATATTTCCTGAATAACTCTTTTATGCAAAAAAGGCATACCGCAATAATGTGGATATGCCTTTCCTTATAACTTTGTTTTCTATCATATGATTAAGCTTTTCGCATGCTTTTCAAAATAAGACTTAAAAGGAATACAAAAATAATGGCGCCAATCAATGCTGGAAAAATTGCAAAACCCCCAATATCTGGCCCAAAGTCTCCTAATAATAATCCACCTAGCCAAGCTCCGATAAACCCTGCAATAATATTGCCAATAATCCCGAATGGAACATCTTTACCAAGAATAGCACCAGCGATCCAACCGATTATACCACCTACGATTAAAGTCCATAATAAGCTTAACATAACATTACCTCCATTTATTTGATGAATAAAGTGAAACTTTAATCGGTGGGGGTGTTCGTCCATCCCCCACCGATTATTAGTTGAACCAATCGGGTTCTTACTGGCGCTTAATCTCCCTCTTAAACGTCTCGCTTTTACTTTCGTTTTGAAGTGGGAGGCTTAGCGCCAGTTTGAACGGGATACGTTTATATGTTTACCACTATCGAAAGATGTGAAACATAAAGTAGAGAACTTTATTCAAGAGCAAATCGGTCTCTGATTTCGGCATAATTATTACAGTTTTATTACAAAATTAGACTGCATCATACAATTTATTACTCAAATACATGCATATTGTGTAAATTTAATGTAAATTTGTTAAATATTCAAACTCTCTTTTGTTAAGATTATGTAAATTTATAATTTATTTCTTTATTCCAAAACGATTTATAAGTAAAATTACTACGGTGAGTTAGTTTTCTAATTTATGTTATAAAACTAATCATCATTTTTTAACGAACTTGGATAGTGGGGGTATTAACAATATGGTTTTCAATTCAAAAAAGGATAAATTTACTACTCTTTTGTTTGAAATTGCAGAGAATTTAAAACAGGGTGCTGATTATTTCGCAGATTACAAGCTACAAAACATTAGCGATTTAAAAGTATTCACTGAGAAGATGAAAGAAATTGAACATAAAGGGGATAGTTTTGTTCATGAAGTAATCATGGAGCTTAACAAAGCATTCATTACTCCAATTGAACGTGAAGATATCCTTCATCTAGCAATGAGTATGGATGATATTCTTGATGGATTAGAACATTGTGCAGCCATCTTTGAAATGTATTCAATCACAACTGCAGATGAATATATGTTGAAATTCGTTGATGCAATCCGCAATAGCACATATGAAATCGAAAAATCCGTAAATTTATTAGCTTCTAAGAAGTTAATGAATATTCGCGATCATGCCATTAAAATTAAAGACTACGAATCCATCTGTGATGGTATCCATCGTCAAAGTATTAAAAACTTATTTGCTGTTGAGAAAGACCCAATTCGCATCATTCAATATAAAGAAATATATGAAAGTCTTGAAGAAATTGCAGATTGTTGCCAAACAGTCGCAAACACTCTTGAAACTATCATTATGAAGAATGCTTAAGGAGACTAATTTACAATGGATACACTACTAGTCTTAACCATTTTAATTGTAATTTTCGCATTAGCATTCGACTTTATCAATGGTTTCCACGATACAGCTAACTCAATTGCAACAGCTGTATCAACAAAAGCATTAACACCAAGAAGAGCCATTATTTTAGCTGCTACAATGAACTTTGTGGGTGCTATGACTTTTACAGGGGTAGCAAAAACGATCACGAAAGATATCGTTGACCCATTTACTTTAGAAAACGGATCTGTTGTTATTCTTGCAGCCTTAATCGCAGGTATCACATGGAATTTAATCACTTGGTATTACGGTATACCAAGTTCTTCTTCTCACGCGATTATCGGAAGTATTGCAGGAGCTGCAATTGCAGCAGCAGGTTTTGAAGCACTTAATTTTCAAGGTTTCTTAAAAATCTTACAAGCATTAATACTATCTCCAATACTTGCATTTACTGTTGGTTTTATCGTATACAGCATTTTCAAAGTAGTATTCAAGAACAATAATCTACCTAAAACGAATAAGCGTTTCCGCTATATTCAAGTTGCTACTGCTGCATTACAGTCATACACACATGGAACAAACGATGCACAAAAAGCAATGGGGATTATTACGATGGCGTTAATCGCTAACGGATATACAGACTCTACAGATATTCAAACTTGGGTCCAAGTATCTTGTGCCCTTGCAATGGGACTTGGAACTGCTGTTGGAGGCTGGAAAATCATTAAAACAGTTGGTGGAAAAATCATGAAAATCCGCCCTATTAATGGGGTTGCAGCTGACTTAACTGGAGCAAGTGTTATCTTCGGTGCAACAGCAATCGGATTACCTGTAAGTACAACGCACGTTATTTCTTCTTCTATTCTAGGTGTAGGCTCTGCCCACCGTTTAAAAGGAGTAAAATGGGGTACTGCTCAACGTATGTTAATTACTTGGGTTATTACATTACCAATTTCAGCAACGCTTGCTGCAATTACCTACTACATTTTAAATATCTTTTTCTAAGAAAAAGATCTGTTTTCGACCTGCCTTGAACCGCTTCAAAAAAGAGCTCGTGAATTACAATCTATGGATTATAATTCACGAACTCTTTTTTTGTGGTCAAAATAGGTAGCTCTTAAATTAGCGATAAAGATGATAAAAACATATGGTATTATATAATTCTCAGGCGTAACAGACTGATTATTATGACAATAACATACATATATATTAAGATACTTACAACGGAATAGGCAAAGGGGGAATAAACGTATGAATAGTCCACACCCAAGCAGTATATTCAAAGGCATCCATGGTGATTTAGTAGAATTCGCCGACAGAATTAGTAATGTTCTCGGCTGCCCCATTACAATTGAAGACGCAAACCATCGAGTATTAGCATATAGCATCCATGATGATTTAAGTGACCCTGTTCGGATAACAACGATTATGAATAGAAGAGTTCCTGAAAAAATCATTAATAGTTTATGGAAAGAAGGCGTAATTCCCTCCCTATTAAAAGATGATTCGCCAATCATCATCCCTTCCATGAGTGAGTTGGGATTTGGTAGACGAGCCGCGGTTTCCATTCGAAAAAACCAAGAAGTAATAGGATTTATATGGGTTTTAGAAATTAATAAAACATTTTCTAAAGATGATTTGCACTTTCTAAAGCTTGCTGCTAAAGAAGGCAAAAATCAACTTCTCCAAGCTTTTGGCAAGAAAAAACGAAATCAAGAAAGTCATCAGGAACTTCTATGGCAATTGCTAACGGGCCATTTTGACACAGAAGTTGAAATTAAGAGTATCTGTTCTGAAAACGCTATCTCGCTACCTGCCAGTTATAGCATCATTGTGTTTACATTTCCAAATACAATTGATGCAACCATCGAACGTAACATTTCATATACATTAGGTACTACCCAAAAAATTAAAATATCTCTATACACAACAGACCAGCAACGATTAATCATCGTCGCTAGCCCGTCCAACCAAAATGATTTTACACAATCTCTTACAGATTTTATTGAATCATTCCTATCTCAAATGAAAGTGCGCTTTGAAATCACAAATATATATGGAGCATGTGGTCCTACATACTCTACGTATACACAAGCGAAAGCTTGCTACCAGGAAGCACTTTATACGTTATCTTTACAACAGGCTTTTCCTAATAAAATAAAGCATTTATTCAATTATGCTACCTTAGGCATCTATCAATATGTACAAACTATCTATCACAGCAGAACAACAAATATATATAAACAAAGCATAGAACAATTGCGTGATTATGATCATAAAAACCATTCAAATTTAGTCGATACACTAAAGACTTATTTAGAACAAGATGCAAATCCATATGATACGGCAATCGAGCTACATTTACATGTTAATACTATTCATTATCGCCTTAAACGAATTAGTAGTATAGCCAAGATCAATCTAAAAGACCCCTTACAAAAAATGGCGTTATACCTAGAATTCATTTTCCAACAATACGAAAATTATATAAATTCAAAAAAAAGCGACACTTTTTCATCTTAAAAACGTACTTGTATCAATAAAGTGAAACTTTAATCGGTGGGGGTGGTCGTCCATCCCCCATCGATTATTAGCTGAACCAATCGGGTTCTCACTGGCGATTCATCTCCCACTTAAACGTCTACTTTCGTTTTAAAGTGGGAGCCTTAGGCCAGTTTTGAACGGGATAAATTTATGATTCCAAATGCAAAGGAAATGATGGTAATGGAGAATAAAGAAACACTCACGGAAGCTTTACAATTCGTTGAAAAATGGGAAAAAGATCAGAAAGGATTGTGGTTCTGGGAACGATTAGGCCGCCTTCCTTTTAAATTACTAGATAAACTTACACCCGCTTTCATCCAAAATAAAATGGGAGTTTTACTTGATGAAATTGGCGGCTATATTCAAAATGGTGGCCGTTATTTAACGCAAGAAAAAACATTATTAAAGAACATAAAAAACGATAACCCTTCCCTACCTATTGAAACGATAGATGATATTAAACATGTACCTATACAACAAATGATTTCAACGAGTGAAGCATTGAAAAACGATAGATCCAAGTTAGCAACCGTTCAAGGAGCATCCACAGGCTTCGGAGGAATCTTCACCTTAGCAATCGACATTCCTGTCATCCTCGGATTATCTCTTAAAACATTACAGGAAATAGCCATCATTCATGGTTATGATCCAAATAAAAAAGAAGAACGTATTTTCATTATTAAATGTCTGCAATTTGCTTCTGCTGATATTGTGGGGAAAGAAGCGATTCTTAACGAATTGTCAACAGCTCATCAAAGAAATACTAAATCACAAGAAATGATCTCTCAATTACAAGGCTGGCGTGAGGTTGTATACACTTATCGCGATCAATTCGGCTGGAAGAAACTCTTCCAAATGGTGCCGATTGCCGGAATGATTTTTGGTGCTTTTACAAACCGTTCTATGATTCAAGATATTAGCGATACAGGAATGATGCTATATCGAAAAAGAAGAATTCTAGAAAAATTAGAACGTGTTGAAACGCTAGAGCAATCAGAAAAATAAAGTCTGGTTAATCTGGTTAATCTCCGTTCTTTCGAAAGTGGTGTTTGTAGAATTCTACAAATACCACTTTTTAATTTTTTCAAAATTCACAAATAAATAACATTAAATAGTGATTATACTTTTATTAAGATTTCTAAACATTAGATGGAGGTTATAGAATCATGCGTATATGTATACCAAAAGAATTAAAAAATAATGAAAATCGTGTGGCAATAACCCCAGCAGGAGTTATCGCTTTAATAAAAAGTGGACATGAAGTATTCATAGAAAAAGGCGCCGGATATGGAAGCGGTTTCAGTAACGATGCATACTTAGCGGCAGGTGCAACTATTATCGAAGAAGCAGCTACATTATGGGAAAAAGCAGATATGATTTTAAAGGTTAAAGAACCGCTTCCAAGCGAATATCAGTACTTCCGACCAAATCTTATTCTTTTCACATATTTACATTTAGCCGCTGAACCAGCATTAACAAAAGCATTGAAAGAAAAAGGTGTTCTAGCCATCGCTTATGAAACAGTATCTCAAGGAGGTACCTTGCCATTATTAACACCTATGAGTGAAGTAGCTGGTCGAATGGCTTCACAAATCGGGGCCCAATTCCTGGAGAAAATGAATGGTGGAAAAGGCATTCTCCTAGGTGGTGTTCCAGGGGTTCGACGCGGTAAAGTGACCATTATTGGAGGTGGAGTTGTTGGAACGAACGCTGCCAAAATAGCTGTTGGTCTTGGTGCAGACGTAACAATGCTTGACCTTAGCCCAGATCGCCTACGTCAATTAGATGATATTTTCGGTAACCAAATTTCAACCGTTATTTCTTCACCTTTCAATATTGCCCAAGCGGTTGCTGAATCAGATCTTGTAATTGGTGCAGTGCTTATTCCAGGTGCTAAAGCACCTAAACTCGTAACAGAAGAAATGGTTAAAACAATGTCTCCTGGATCTGTTGTCATTGATGTTGCAGTTGACCAAGGTGGAATTTTCGAAACGGTTGATCATATTACAACTCACGATAACCCGACTTATGTGAAACATGGTATTGTTCATTATGCAGTTGCCAATATGCCAGGTGCTGTTCCACAAACATCTACAATCGCACTAACAAATGTAACGATTCCATATGCATTACAGATTGCTAATAAAGGTGCATTTTCAGCAATTCTTTCAAATCCATCGCTAGCAAAAGGAGTCAATGTAGCAAATCATCAAATTACCTTTGAAGCTGTTGCTAACGACTTAGGCTATGATTATGTACCTGTGGAAGTAGCGATTCAACAAAACGGAACAAATACTACAGTCAATCATTAAAATCATGATACGAAAAGCAGCCCTAAATATGTATAGGCTGCTTCTTTTTTCACCTCTTCATCTCTCCTCCTAATTTAAATGGTTATTTACTTCCCCTTTTGCACACTATAAAAAAATATGTTACATGTGTAATTTGTTCATAAACTTTTCACAAATATGAATAAATATACAAATTAAGCTTCTTTTATTAATTTTAGTATTTTTTGAAATTAATATATTGTTATAATTATCAGTATTATTACAAGCTGTAATTAATGTGTCAAATTTTCCAATGGTATTATTATTCAATTGACTGAATAAAGAAATTGTCATACAATAACAACATCTTTTAATTTTATTTTAGTATAACTTTAACGTAATAAAATTCTCAAAATTCTTTCAGGAGGCAATATAAATGGGTACAACTACGAATCCACAGAAACACACAAGTAAACACCCACCAGGGTTATACTTGTTGTTCTTCACAGAAATGTGGGAACGATTTAGCTACTATGGAATGAGAGGTATTCTTGTTCTTTATTTAACAAAAGAGTTAATTGAGGGTGGATTAGGTATGAACTCGACCCTTGCATTAACCATTTACGGTTTTTACACTGGTGCTTGTTACCTATCACCATTAGTTGGTGGCTGGCTTTCTGATATGTACTTAGGAAAACGTTTTGCAATCACACTAGGTGGTATTACAATGGCACTTGGTAACTTTGTTATATTCTTAGGCGATGCACAATGGGCTATGTTCACAGGTCTAGTTTTATTAATTATCGGTAACGGATTCTTCAAACCAAATATCTCGACACTTGTTGGTGAGTTATATGAAGAAAATGATCCGAAACGTGATTCAGCTTTCACAATCTTCTACATGGGTATTAACCTCGGAGCGTTCTTCGCACCTTTAATTATTGCACTTGTAACAGATAAAATCATGGGTGGTATGCACGGCGATGTATTTGTACATGGCTACAAGTATGGATTCTTGATTTCATCAATCGGTATGGTTATTGGACAAATTCTATTCAACTTACTTGCTAATAAATACTTAGGAGATCTTGGTAAGAAGCCAAGCCGTAATGAAGTAGTTGGTGATGTTGAAGCGAAAAACAGACCACTTACAGCGGTTGAAAAACAACGTACAGCCGCGATTCTTATTTTAGCAAGTATTGTTATTTTCTTCTGGGCTGGATTTGAACAAGCAGGAAGTTCATTAACACTTTACACAGATAAATTCGTTGATCGTACAATCTTTGGATTTGAAATTCCAACACCTTGGTTCCAATCGGTAAACCCATTGTTTATCATCTTATTAGCACCACTAGTTTCTATGCTTTGGACGAAACTTGCTCGTTCTAAACGTGGTGATTTACCTTCACCAGTTAAAATGGCAATCGGGATGATTCTTCTAGGTGTTGGATACATGGTTCTTTTAATTGCTGTATTGGGCACTGGAAGCAATGAAGAAGAAATTGTTAACAAAGCACATATTATCTTTATCGTATTAACATACTTCTTCCATACACTTGGTGAGCTATTCCTATCACCTGTTGGATTATCTACTGTAAGTCGTATCGCTCCAGTGAAGCTAGCCTCACTATTAATGGGTGTTTGGTTAGCAAGTTCAGGTATCGCAAACATTCTTGCAGGACAACTTGCTTCTGTAACACAATCTTTAGGATACTTAGAAGTATTCGCAGCAATTGGTGCTATGGCGATTTTACTTGGATTAGTTCTTCTAGCATTCTCGAAAAAAATTGCAAAAATGATGCATGTAGATTAATTTCTTATTCTCAAGCTGACTCGAAAATCGAGTCAGCTTTTTTCTTTTTATGTGTAGTATAATAAATTCAATATTATAAAAAATCTTCTTTACATATAAAAGATGAAGGAATTTAAAAACAAAGGGGATTATATGATGAAACGAAAGGATATGATTTTTCAAGCCATTCATGAACATTTCGGTTATATTACCGCGTTTACAACAATCGAATTAGCTGAAAAACTGCAAATCAGCAGGGCAAATGTTAGTAATGATTTGAATGCTTTAGTAAAAGAAAACAAACTAAGTAAAACCACGACACGGCCAGTTCAATTCATACTTAATCAATCATACTCAAAGCTATCTGTACCTGCTGAGCAAAGCATCAAACATATGGGTTTCTTCGACTCTTATTATAAAGAGAATATTAGTCTTCGACCAGCTATCGATCAAGCCAAATCCGCTGTGTTATATCCCCCTAACGGAATGCACACATTAATACTTGGTGAAACAGGTGTAGGTAAATCGCTGTTTGCTTCGATTATGCATGCTTTTGCCATCGATTCTGGAAGATTGAAATCTGACGCTCCTTTTATCGTATTTAACTGTGCGGACTATGCCAACAATCCACAATTGTTACTTGGACAACTGTTCGGTGTAAAAAAAGGTGCTTATACAGGTGCTATAGAGCAAAGAGGATTAATTGAAAAAGCAAACAATGGAATATTATTTCTAGATGAAATCCATCGTTTAACACCTGAAGGTCAAGAAATGTTGTTTACCTTTATTGATCACGGTTACTTCCGAAGATTAGGTGAAACTGAAAATGAGAAAACATCTAATGTACTCATCATATGTGCCACGACAGAAAATCCAGAATCTTCACTTTTAAACACATTCAACCGACGAATTCCTATGCTAATATCTCTGCCACCTTTGCGTGAACGAACATATGAAGAACGCTTTTCTCTCATTAAGCGCTTTTTCTCTGAAGAAAGTAAACGAATTGGCATGAATATAACCGTAAGTGCCAACTCTATTCGTTCATTCTTATTCTATCAATGCCCTAATAATATTGGTCAGTTGAAAACAGATATACAACTCGCTTGTGCGAAAGCATATGCTGAGTACATTACAGGTAAAAGAACCTCAATCAAAATATATAGTACGGATTTACAATGGTACATTAAAGAAGGATTGTTCATAGAGAAGAAAACAAAACACTCGCTAACATTCCACAACAACGAATATGTTTTTAACGTTACTGAAGGTCTAGTCGCAAATGAGACTTCAACATCTACTACAATCTACGACCAAATTGATTATAAATATGAGGAACTAAAAAAACGTGGAATTGAAAATGCTGAGCTAGCCGTGTTAATGGAAAACGACATTCAAAACTACTTTACACATTACTTGAACAAAATTAACCGGAAAGTTTCCAAAGACAATCTTCTTAAAATTGTATCTAGAGAAGTGGTAAATGTCAGTGAAAAAATCATTACCCTCGCTGAATCAACATTACAACGAAACTTTGATGAGAAAATCACGACTGGTCTTTGCTTGCATATCCAAACACTTCTACAAAGAATACAGGCAAATAAACCCATTTATCATCCAAATATTAATGCTATTCGCCAAACATATAAACAACCGTTCACTTTAGCATTAGAATGTATCAAAATAATCGAAGATGCATTCGAGGTCCATATTCCATTTGATGAAGTTGCCTTTATCACAATGTTTTTCGTAACAGAAGGTGAGGAAAGCTTATTTTCCCAACCAAAAATTATCGTATTAGCACATGGAAATGGCATAGCTAAAGAAATGGCATCCGTAACAAATCACTTACTTAATAACGATTCTGTCACCGGGATTGATATGCCATTACATGAATCACCTAAAGACTTTCTCGATCGTGTAAAGAACTTTATTCGGTCCATTCAAACTCCATCAGGTATTTTGTTGTTAATTGATATGGGCTCATTAACCTTTATTGGTGAAATGATTGAAAAGGAATTTCATATCCCTATACGAGTGATTACAATGGTAAGCACACCGCATGTCATAGAGGCTTCACGTAAAGCCCAAATAGGCTATTCGCTAGAAGAACTATATCAAGACGTTAAGAACTTAACACCATTTTATGTTCAAACAAAGAAAGAAGCCGCTAATGAAAAAACGATGCTAAAAAGCGTCATTTTAATAGCATGTTTAACAGGTGAAGGTAGTGCAATTGCAATCAAGAGAATGCTAGAAAATTACTTGCATTACAATAAAGACATGATCGATATTCTTCCTATCAGTATTTATGATAAAAAAGAAATGTACAGCATGATTTCAAAGATTACAAAAGAGCGTAACATTCTTTGTATAGTATGTAATTTCGATCTTCACGTACCGTTCTTAACCTTCCATTTAAAAGATATACTTTCTATGAAAGCGACAAAATCAATTCAAGAACTCATAACAAATGAAGAGGTATATAACCAAATGTCTCATATTCTCGATGAAACCCTTCATATTACTGATGGTAGTCATTTAGTGAATAGCATACGAAAAGCACTATTAGATTTACAAAATAAAACAAATAAAGTTGTAAACTACGAAAGCATGACTGGTATTGTGCTTCATATTAGCTGTATGGTTGACCGTTTACGAAAAAGCCAGCCTCTCACCAACTTTCAAAATAAAGAAGAACATATTCACAACCATTATCGACTGTACATCAAGACGAAAGAATGCTTACAAGCACTCGAGACAAACTACAATATCTCCATACCAGATGATGAAATTTGCTACATCATGGATATCTTTTTAAAGAATGAAGAAACGATACCAAATGCAATTCATGAGTAGATAAGCCAAGTTCATATGAACTTGGCTTATTCCTACTTCTTTATTTTAATTTCAGTGGCTGTAAAAAACCGTTTAGAAATTTATGATAATGATGTCATACGATAAGGATTTAATATCGTGTTGATTTGCTCTTCAGTTAATACTTCATATTTTAAACAAAGTTCTCGAACTGTCATGTTAGTTGTTAATGCTTCACGAGCTATTTTTGAAGCCATTTCATAGCCAACATAAGGAGCAATTGCCGTAACAATACCAATACTACGATCTACATACTGCTTCATTAATTCTTCATTAGCTTTGATATCTTTCAAGCAATACTCTGTAAATGCTTCAAATCCATTTGTCATAATACGAATAGATTGTAATAAATTATGTACAAGTACTGGTTCCATAACATTTAACTCAAATTGACCAGCTTCAGAAGCCATGCAAATTGTTGTGTCATTTCCAACAACTTGGAACGCAATTTGATTAATAACTTCTAACATAACTGGATTTACTTTACCTGGCATAATTGAAGAACCTGGCTGTCTTTCAGGTAAAAGGATTTCTGCTAAACCAGCTTTTGGTCCAGAAGCCATTAGACGTAAGTCGTTACAAATTTTTGAAAGGTTTAGCATCGTTATTTTTAATGTACTAGATACTTCTGTATAGAAATCTGTGTTTTGTGTTCCGTCTATATAGTTATCGCATTGGATGAATGGCTGTTTTGTAAAACGTGCAATTGCTTCTGTAACGATTTCAATATATTCTGCATTTGCATTTAAGCAAGTACCAATTGCAGTTGCACCAATATTAATTTCATATAAATGTTCTTTTGCTTGTGAAATTCTGTTGTAATCTCGTTCTATTACTTTTGCATATGCAGCAAATTCTTGCCCTAAACGAATAGGTACTGCATCTTGTAGGTGAGTTCGCCCCATTTTAATTACTTTGTCAAATTGCTTTGATTTTTCTTTAAAAGTATCAATCATGCCCTCCATAACGGTTAATAATTGGTCTAGTAATGTTATGGTTGCTATATGAATCGCTGTAGGAAAAGCATCATTTGTTGATTGTGACATATTGACATGAGAGTTCGGGCTGATTTTTTGATAGTCACCTTTATTATATCCTAGCAATTCAAGCGTTCGGTTTGCAATTACTTCGTTCATATTCATATTAAGAGAAGTACCAGCCCCACCTTGAATCGGGTCAACGATGAACTGATCAAACCATTTTCCTGCGACGATTTCATCTGCTGCTTGCATGATAGAAGTAGCTATTTTTTCGTCTAACTGATTTGTTTGGAAATTTGCATACGCCGCAGCTTTTTTAACAATCGCTAATGCGCAGATTAAATATTCATCGCATCTTTGACCAGTTATCGGAAAGTTTTCTTTAGCTCGAACGGTTTGAATACCATAATAGACATCAGTTGGGATTTCTAAAGTACCTAGAAAGTCTTTTTCAATACGCATTTTGCACCTCATAGAAGTTTTAATGGATGTAATTGTTTTGCAGCAATTAACACGGCAAGTTTAATTCGAGCTTTTTTGCTGTCATAATCTTTTCCAAGCATTGCACCTAACTGCTAAAGTTCATATGCACCGCCGCTATCTTGGTTTGTAGGGTAAACTTGTCCGCTTTGTGCACTTGTTATGACAACGAAAGGAATTCCTTTTGCAATCCCTTCTTTAATTGCATCGACCATAAAAGGTGATACTTGACCACGACCAACACCCTTTAAAATTATTCCATCTACGCCAAGTTCAATAGCACATCGAATATATTTATCATCTGCATCTAAATAAGATTTGATGATATCAATTTTAGGAAGGGGGGTTATTAAAGTATATGTTTCATGATGAACAGGGAGTTGATATAAAATGATTTCTTGTCCATCGATAAAACCCAATGGTCTAGTAATCGATTGGAAGCCGTGAATATTAGATGAATGTACTTTTTTCACATAAAGTGCAGTCCAAATGTAATCATTAAATACTACAATAACACCGGCATTTTTTTACGGTTCATAGCAAGCGGCAATCATTGCATGTTTTAAATTTGTATGTGCATCTGAACCAGCATTTTGAATAGAGCGTTGTGAGCCTGAAATCACAATAGGATTATTCATTTGTACAGTCAAATCTTAAAAAATATGCTGTTTCTTCTAAAGTGTATGTACCGTGTGTTACAACAATTCCAGTATAACGATTTTCTTCTATTAGTAAACTAATTTGATTTTGAATGTATAGAACATATCAAAACTCATTGTAGCACTAGATACTTGAAATAAATCATACACATCAATTTCAAAATTCTAAGAATAATAGATAAAAATCCATATCAAATTCAATTCATGAGTAAATAAGCCAAGTTCATATTGAACTTGGCTTATTTACTCATTCTCTTAATTCACAGTGGATAAAAACAATTTTACTCTTTTCTAGATAGAGATTGGTTTATCGGTGTTATTTGCTACTTTTTCGATATATGCATAATATTCCTGCTTTATTCCTGCTTACTTATGTCCATATGTTTTTGTTCCGCATCTAAAAGATAACCTATGAGATCAGTAATCAAATAGTACCCCTCTTCATCTCTATTTCCTTCTATTTCAAAAACACTCCATGCAAATCCTCTAAACTCATCTTTATCCCCTGATTGTAAGCAAGATATACAACTCTATACTAAGTTGGATTAATTTTAAATCTTCTGTTGTGAAATTAGGATTTTTAAAGAATTCTATTTTCTTCAATTCTAGAAACACCCTTGTTCTTGATTCGATCATTCCACGAGTTAATAAGTGTAACCCGTATGTAATATACAAAAAAAAACAGATTGCCTAAGCAATCTTTTTAAACGAATGGATTACACGACTAACTCACAGCCATGAGGTAACCTCGCTTTCATTAATATTTCAAGCTCCTTCAAACGAGGCAAGAAATATGATGTTCCTTTTTGTAGGTCAATATCTAAATAAGCAGGATGACACATCACTTCCACCGTCTGCCCTTCATCTACTTTGGAAGTCAAATTTGCAAAATAATCTTCACATACTCCCTCATCATAAAAATCAAATAATGCAACATCACTATACATTTCTACACCTTCCATCGTATCTTTACCATTTCTTCTAACCGGAACATTGTATTTTTGGGCAAGCTTACGGGTAACGTCTTGCAACTTTGGATGCATATGCATATGATGATGACTATCAAAATGATTAGGCTTTTTCCCAAACGAAAGAAATCGCTGAATTTGAGCTTCCCACTCTTTCTCTACTTCATCCAAATCAAGATCGAAATTCTCCTTTAACATGGAGAATGTTTTAAAGTTTCCATTACTTTCAATAAGTGAGTCCACCCCTTCTTTCAATATTGGGGCACCCGCAGTTAACACAAGGTGAATACCAATCGTTAATTGACGGTATGGAGCCGCTAATCGAAAAGCATGTTCAACAGCATTCATATTCATCATCATTGTTGTTGAATTAACAAGGCCAAACTGATGAGCGTCGATAACACCAAAATTCAATCCCCTTGAATAACCAAAATCATCCGCATTTACAATAACACGAATCATACTAACATCACCGATCCTTTAATATAGCCTTCTAATTAAACTGAGGTAAATGTGGTTTATGTGCTTCTAGCATTTCATCAAGTATTTGCTTTGCAATAATATCTGATGGAACGAGTGGATTAATTGTCATCGCTAATAGTGCTGTTCGATAATCACCTGTTACAGCCGCCTCGCAAGATACTCGTTCGAATGATTTGATTTGTTGTACAAGTCCTCTAACTGCAACTGGTAAATCTCCCATCGCAATAGGTTTAGGGCCATCTTTCGTAATCACACAATTTATTTCTACTGCAGAATCATTTGGTAAACTCGCAATCGCTCCATTGTTTCGAGTATTTACTGGCTGAATATCTCCTTTATTATTGTAAATAGAAGCTATTAAACTACAGGCTGCATCACTATAGTAAGCTCCTCCTCTTTTTTCTAATTGTGGTGGTTTAATATCTAGATTAGGGTCTTTATACAATTCAAACAACTCTGCTTCTAGCTTTTTAACAACTTCTCCACGACAGCCACTTTCCAACGCTTGTTCTTTTTCCTGCTGTAACATTTCTTTCGTCTTATAATAATAGCGGTGATATGGACAAGGAATGGCTTGTAGAGCTTGTATGAATTCAGGTTCCCAATCCAATGCCGCAATGTTTTTCATAGACATCGTACTGTCTTTATTCGTTAATTGGTTAATAACTTCTTCCGTCACTTCTTTTCCATCTACATAGACATGTAGGCCAAACACCATATGATTAAGTCCAGCAAAATCAATATGGACCCGCTCTGCTTCTATACCTAACATTTCCGCTACTTGCATGCGAATATGTATAGGAACATTGCACAGTCCTACTACTCTCTTAAAGTTCGTATAGCGAAGAACAGCTTCTGTTACCATTCCAGCTGGATTCGTAAAATTAACGAGCCAAGCATTTGGACATAACTCTTCTATATCTTTGACGATATCTAGAACAACAGGAATCGTACGTAACGCTTTAAATAAACCACCTGGCCCATTCGTTTCTTGCCCAATAACTTCATACTTTAACGGGATTTTCTCATCCAAAATTCGTGCATCAATCTGACCAATACGCATTTGTGTTGTAACAAAATCGGCATCAATCAATGCTTCTCGACGATTCAAAGAAAGATGAATTGTAATTGGCACATCCGCTTTTTCAACCATTCGTTTTGCTAGATTTCCCACAATTTCTAATTTTTCTTTGCCTTCTTCAATATCTACAAGCCAAAGCTCACTAATCGGAAATTCATGGTAGCGTTTAATAAAACCTTCTACTAGCTCTGGCGTATAGCTTGAACCTCCACCAATGGTAACAACCTTAACTCCTTCTTTCATCATTTCATCTACCCTTTCGATTCATTTTTACAATCGGAAAGAAGAGAATCTAATTGAGATTCTCCTCTTCACTTTGTGTTTAGCTCTTTCTAAAAAAATTCTTATAGAGCTAAGGGCCTGCTGCTCTTCATTATTTATCTTCTGCCATTTTCTCATGTAAGAAAATAATTTCTTCTGCTAATTCCTTCACTGTAATAGATGTCATTAAATGATCTTGCGCGTGTACCATGAGTATTGTTACGTCATTCTTAATACCCTTTGCTTCCGCTTGAATAAGTGATGTTTGTGTACGATGCGCTTCATTTAGCTCTTGTTTTGCAGCTTCAACCTTTTGCTTCGCTTCTTCAAACTTACCTTCTCGTGCTAGATACATAGCTTCCATAATATCGCTGCGGGCATTACCGCTGTGAAGTATAAGTTGAAAAGCGATCTGGTCGACTGATAAAGATGCTGTCATGATGCTTCCTCCTTTTTTGACAAAAACTTGCTACATAGAATGTGTAATATTTGCTTCTTCTTTTGCTTCATTAACCTTCTTCTGATCCATGCGCTCTTGAACCATTACAAATGGTAAATAAATAACTACCGAAATGACAAGATTAATAGCAGCAAGCACAGCGCCAGATACATGGGCTCCCGTTGCTAAATAACCACCAAAGACTGCTGGCGTTACCCACGGAATGGTAGTTACAACTGGATGAACAAATCCTAAATCTATCGCCAAGTAAGAAATAATTGTTAGGATAATAGGCGTTAAAACGAATGGTACTAACCAAATAGGATTTAATACAATTGGCATCCCAAATAGAACAGGTTCATTAATTTGGAAAATACCCGGCGGCATTCCCAGTGCCACCATTTGTTTTCGTTTTCTTGAAGCAATCCATAATGCAATCAATAAACCTAAGGTTGCTCCTGATCCTCCTAAGAAAACAAAAGCGTCGAAGAAAGGTCCAGCCATAATAGCATATTGTTTTAAATCCGTTACACCTTGTGCATATAAATCAATGTTTTCATTACCTAATTTAGTGAATAATGGTGTCGTGATTCCACCAAGAATATTTGGTCCATGTAAGCCCAGTGCCCAGAATCCATGAATAAGAAGTGCTAAAATGACAGCGAACGGAAGTGAGTCTGCTGAATTTGTAAGTGGAGCTACCAACACTTTGTTAATCCAGTCATGGAAATATTCCCCGTTTGTTGCCATACGGAATAACAAACTTACAAGCCCGAATAAAAAGATTGTTAGCATTCCAGGAAATAATTTCGCAAACGATCTTGATACTGCAGGCGGAACTCCCTCTGGGAGTCTAATAACTAAATATTTAACTTTAGCAAGTCTTACAAAAACTTCAGTTGCTAGCAACGCAATTATAATACCGGTGAATAAGGCCGTTGAATTAAAATATGATAAACCAATAAAACTACCTGAAGTACCTGTCACATCTTTTCCGTCAATATTTAATGTAATAGTCGCTACACTAGGGGATATAACAAAGAAGCACGATAAAGAAACCAGCATCGCTTCAAAACCATCATCGCCGTATGATCTAGCTAACTTATAAGCGATACCAACAACTGCAAAAATCGTCATAAATGCAAACGTTCCAAACCAAATGTCACCGCCTAGCTGGCGATAATTCTCACCAAACAGCGCCAACATCATGCGATCGTAAGGCTTAATCGCTTGCCCTAAATTATTTACTAGCACTGCAAGTGCTCCTACCATCGTAATTGCTAATATACCAATAAGTGCATCCCTAACAGCTAATAAATGCCGTTGATTTCCAAGCTTAGTTGCACCAGGAAGAATATATTTTTCCATAAACTTCATCATAACCATTCATCCCCTTTCTCAAATCATCACCTTTGGACTTATGCTTTACTTCCCGCCAAACTAATGGCTTGATTCAATACTTTCTCACCATTCATCATGCCGTAATCCATCGGGTTTATAACTTCCACTTTTACTCCTTTTGGTTCTGCAAGTGCTTTCATTTGATTCAATAGAAATCTCACTTGAGGTCCTAACAAAAGAACATCCGCTTTTTGAATGTGATCTCTAGCTGCCTCTCCAGAAACTGCCCAGATTTTTGCTGAAATTCCTTTTTCCTCTGCTGCCTTCTCCATTTTTGACACGAGCATACTCGTCGACATTCCAGCAGAGCAAACTAATAAAATGTTCATATATGATTCCTCCTTTTTTGATTATTTCTCAGCATGTCTGGCTGATTTGGCTTTTACACTTACTTAATATGCAAATACCATGCCATTATTTAAGTGGCATTTGTAAAAACCGAGCTATTAACACAAACTACACAGAGTATAAATAAAGCGCTTTCTTTTTGAATTCATTATTTTTTCGTAGTGTTTTGTTACAATATCGTTAGTGTTTCATTAACAATAATTAGTGTTTTATTTTTAATGTATAGGAGGTTTGAAGCATGAAAAATAATGCTCACACACTTTCTCTGGACTTGTTACCAGAGAGTTTCTATGAGCAGCCAACATTGCAATTAGCTAAAAATTTATTAGGTTGCTTACTGGTGAAAGAAAGTGAAGATGGCATTACCTCTGGCTTCATCGTCGAAACAGAAGCTTATCTTGGTCCAGAAGACCGAGCGTCACATAGCTTTAATAACCGTCGAACAAAACGAACAGAAATCATGTTCTCTAGTCCAGGTCACATTTATACATATCTAATGCACACTCACTGTTTAGTCAATGTCGTGTGCGCGCCTGTTGAAACACCAAATGCCATCTTAATTCGTGCCATCGAACCTTTCACAGGCAAAGAAATCATGCTGCAACGCAGAGGCCTACAAGATCTAAAGAAAACAACCAATGGACCTGGAAAATTAACAAAAGCTATGAATATCACCATGGAAGATTACGGAAAAACATATTATTCTTCTTCATTATATATAGCAGCTGGTTTTACCCCTACACATATATCTGAAGGCAAACGAATTGGCATTCAAAATTCCGGTGAAGCAGTAGATTATCCATACCGTTTTTGGGTGACGAGTAATACATTTGTTTCGAGGTAATTGTACTGAAGTATTTTTGAGTGGTGGGTACTTGATTTATGAGTTGTCATATTCATATTTGAGCCGCCATTCTATTTTATGAGCTGTCGTTTTGATTTTTGAGCCGTCATCTTAGTTTATGAGTTGTCGTTTCGATTTTTGAGCCGTCATCCTATTTTACGTGCTGTCGTTCCGATATTTGAGCCGTCTTCCCATTTTATGAGCTGTC
>NZ_JBALMO010000040.1:25360-29094 GCF_036963345.1 Bacillus sp. JJ722 | reverse complement strand
TCCCATTTTATGAGCTGTCATTCCGATATTTGAGCCGCCATTCCAATCCAGCTCAAAAACCCTCAGTAAATTCTTACTGAGGGTTTTTATTAAATGAAACAGCACCTACATTAGCAAAACTCTTCATCTCAAAAGCCTTTACCTCTTGATTAGAAATTGTATACAAAGTATCATCTACATTTAATATTCTTTTTATTCCGCTATCCCAAGTGTTCTTTGTATTACTGGCCATTTTGTTCTTTAATATAATACCTTTTTGAGGTGTAATTTCATACAGCATCGCTCCTTGAAAAGAATCTTCCACTGTTCCGTTATTATCTTCTTTATACACGCTTATTGGAAAGCCGAATAGATTCTTCTCCTTATTCTGGTATAACGCTTTATGATCATATAAGAGTTCAGATTGGGTACCCATTCCACCAATAACAACAGAGTCTTTCTCTTTTGGATTAGAGAAATCACTTACATCAAATAATGAAATTTTCATTCCATCTTCGGTCACAAATTCTTCTCCATTTATATCTTTTTTCATTTTCGTATTATAGCCATAACCAATAAGATGATTTTCATCGTATGGATGTAGATATGTGCTAAAGCCTGGTATTTTCAATTCACCTAACACTTTTGGCTTTACAGGATTGCTCGTATCAATAACGAATAGAGGATCGATTTCCCTAAAAGTCACTATATAGGCCTTATCACCCATAAACCTAGCTGAATAAATACGTTCACCTTTTGCAAGATCTCCTACTTTCCCTACTGTTTTCATATTCTCATCTAATATATATAAGTGATTTGATGTTTGGTCTTGATTGCTTGAAAAATTTCGCTGAGTAGTTGCAATTCGAAAATAACCTTTATGTTCATCCATTGAAAATTGATTGAGCACATCACCATTTACCTCGCCCATAGCGTGAAATGTAATAGCTATTTTATTTATATCAAATTTATAAATTTCCGTATTAGGGTTCATTTCATCCTTTTCTTCATCCCAATATTTTGTAGTTGCGACATAAAGGCTCTGATCGGACATATAAACCGAATCACTGCTTCCTAGTAGAGTTTCCACCTTATAAGGCAATTTATTTGAGCTAACATCAAGAGCTACTGTATGCAGAAAACTCGATTCTTTCGAATTTGGGATATATCGAATATTACTTAGCTTTTGATCATAAACACCTTTTTCATTATCAAATAACTTCGGAACAAAATCCGCTTTTTGATGATCTTTTCTTGTCCACATGTTTGCATATTGATTGGCGATGACATACACATACGAACCTTTCATTCTAGATGTCTGATAACTGCCTTCTACACCAATATGTTTTATTTGTTTAGGATTTTCCTTATCTGTTATGTCATATATAAACAATTGTGTATATGAACGAGAAGCTATTTTCTTACTTTCAAAATTAACCTTTCGTAAACCATTTTCCTCAATATCATCTGTAAAAGTTTGTGGCGTAGCACTTTCACCTATAACAATTAACCGCCCATTTTGAAGCAATATTTCTATTGGATAAAAGTCTTTTGCAAATGAAATGTTTGAAACAACCTTCATCTTATTTGCAGGCTTTACACTTGAAATATACAAATCTTGATTACTAATTGTATAGATAAAATCTCCATCTGTTTTTACAATGTCACCCTCATCAATTCCTGCCACTTGTGTATTTGTCTTCGATACACTATTATCTTTCGAAGCACTTTTATCTTCTGAAGTTTCACTAACCACACCGCTACCAAAAAATCCGTATCTTTCTTCGTGCAATGCTGTAAAATATTTTTCTAATTGCTGCTTAGATTGAATTGTTGGTAAAGATGGTAGAACTGTATAATGTAATTCCTTTCCTCCTATAATTGGAATGCCCCATTTTGATGTAATAGCGCTCGATAAATAGAGCGTATATTCTTCTTTCCTCTCTTTTTCAATGTCAGGAAGAAAAATCTGCA
The DNA here is from genome assembly GCF_036963345.1 of Bacillus sp. JJ722. Lineage (NCBI taxonomy): Bacteria > Bacillati > Bacillota > Bacilli > Caryophanales > Bacillaceae > Bacillus > Bacillus sp. JJ722. The sequence continues at coordinate 27,141 of NZ_JBALMO010000040.1, read as the reverse complement.
ATTGCTTTTGATCATTGCTCAATTTATATGATATAGGGATTTTCTTACCATCACTATTACGAACTTGTACCGTTTCATCTGTAATAAGCTTTTCTTTTATAGGATTCGAAAAATTCACTTTCCAAGATTGATTAGTCACAACCACTGTTTGATTACCAGATGACGATTCATCAGCAACAGTAGCCACACCGAAATAATAAATCACAAACGCACATATGGCTATTATTGCTCCCCCTACAAAATACCATTTCCCTTTCGTCATGCCCTCCCATCTCCCTCCTCATAGTATTTACTTAATAGACGAATATGGTTTATTTTGGTTACATTAAGAAAAGCGGAAGCTACCGTTTAGCTAAACTATAAAAACAAATAAAAATAAATCGAACGAAATAGTTATATCTTTCCAATATATAGTGAGAACACAGAGGAGGTTGCGCTAGTGGATGAACAAAGTAATTTACAACAGCTTGTAAATCATACGAGATCGGGTTGTAAGCAGTCTTACGAAAAGCTGTACGAAAAAACCATTCACGATGTCTATAAAGCCGTCTATTTTCTAATTGAAGATAAAGCAGATGTTGACGATGTGATACAAGATATTTACCTACAGCTCTATAAATCACTAAAAAAATATGAGCAAGATAAACCGTTCAAGCCGTGGTTAATGGGGATTACTATGAAGCAAATCTCCTCGTATAGGAGAAAGCGATGGATGCGTCTACGTATTACCCATAAAGCAGAATCATTTGAAACAAAGACTCTCTTCGACTTCTCAGATGAACTCATAAATAAGATTTCTAACGAACAATTAATTACCCAAGTGAATCAATTGCCATTTAAGCTTAAGCAAGTTGTGATTCTGCATTATTTAAATGACCAATCACAAGAAGATGTAGCTAAAATCTTAAATATCCCAATTGGAACGGTGAAATCAAGAATTAACTCTGCACTTAAAAACTTACGGCAAAAGGAAAAAACAAAAAAACTTTTTAAAGAAAGCGGTGAAGTTATATGAGTTTAGAAACAAAACTAAAACAAGCTCTACAAGAAAAAGGTAAAGAATTAAGCCCCTCTGTCCAACTAAAAATGAATGTATTAAATCCTAAAGCAAGAATTCGTTCCAAAAGAAAAACAAAAATTTTAACAGGTGCCATAGTCACAATGCTACTTGTCCCAACTGGCGGTGCACTTGCTTTTCAAACTTCCCTAGCCGATGAATTATACGGTTCTTTTGAAGAGGTGAAAAAGCATGTAGCAGCCTTTACAATTGAAAGTTTCATGAGGCTGAACGGTAAACTTGCACAGGCTAAAGGAGAATTAGGAGATGAAGAATATAAAGAATTCGTTAGTCATCTAAAAATACTTACTAACGCAAAATTAGAATATGGAGACAAATACGGCAATATTGATTATGATCAACTGCCTGCAAAGAAAGTGGAAGAACTAACACAAAATTCGATAATATTACAACCTTTCTTTGATCGCCTGAATGATCAACCCTCAACTAAAGATATCTTAACACCTACAGAATTTGATCAATACATTTCCGCTCTAATGTCCTATGAAAAAATACTGGTAAAAAGTGAAATCAATCCAAGTGAACGTTTTGAAGTAAAAGATATTAAAGAAAATCTTCAAGCAGAATTTTTACAAGCCCAAGCCATTCTAGATGCTGTAAATGAAAAACAAATGCAGTAAAGTAGCTCTCTAATATAAGAGGGTGTCCAATAAGGCAATGGTGCTTTAGATTTTAACATTTACATGAAAGTCATTGTTCCCAT
>NZ_JBALMO010000040.1:24381-25272 GCF_036963345.1 Bacillus sp. JJ722 | reverse complement strand
CACTTTTAAGACGCCTCTTCTTTCATTTATGCATTCAATACCGCTAGTATTTCTGCAACTTTTTGCTCATCAAAACCATTAGCAAGAGTGTTTCCTACCCTTACACCTGTTCCGAAATGATACTCGTCTGCTTTCAGAAATGAATGAACATCAGCGATATTTTCACGCTGCAACCCAGCCCCAACTAAGATGCGCGGACCATGCCATACATCTGATAGCGTCATAAGCTGTTGTAATTTTTCTTTGCCTTCTTCCGCCGTTATAGTTCCACCTGAAGTCAATATTCGTCTAACATGATTGGTATATTGACATAGAACCTCTAGGCCGTCTGCTTGTCGAATAAGCTCGTCAAACGCTCGATGAAATGTAATATCAAAATTCGGCACTACATGTATCACTTTTTCAAGTAAAGCTTGATCAATTTCTCCATTTTTCAAAGCACCAAAAACAATACCTGTTACTCCTATATCTTCAAAAGCCAATATGTCTTCACGCATGCTATTCCAATCACTCTCATCATACTCGTAAGAAAAACTATGCGGTCGAATCATTACCTGTACAGGAATTGATACACTTTCAATAATACGTTTCGTTGTACCATAGCTCGGAGTTAATCCACCTTCTGTTATTGCTGAAACAAGCTCCAAACGATTAACACCAATTTGCTCGGCTACAATAGCGTCTTTTTCATTTTGTACAATACATTCTAAGATCATGATGTCACCTACTCTATTCTTAAATCAATTAGTAATATGATATCCAACTTCAAACATTAGATATGTATTTAATACCCCATATTATAACAAACAACCTTAGCTAATGAGATCTTTTTGAATATACAAAAATGTTGAGAACAACAAAAGCGGAAGCGTTCCGTTTTGCTCCGTATGG
>NZ_JBALMO010000040.1:0-24131 GCF_036963345.1 Bacillus sp. JJ722 | reverse complement strand
TATCGTAGGGAGATTGGCGAAGTTCACTAGGAGCTGGGCGCTGCAGCTAGACACCACACAAAATCTTTCTCAACTCTCAGCAACGAAAAACCGACATGCAGTTCATGTCGGTTCATTTTCATTAAGTCTTTAAAAAATCTTTTAGTGCTTCTTTATTTTTTTCCATATCGATTTCAATTACTTGCGTGCGATGTTCATCATCTAACCTTACATCTTCAAAGGTTTGATCCAGAGGAATTCGAAGCTTTTCAATATTGGTGTTTCCCCCAGTTAAGAAAGATGTTAACACAGTCAAAATTCTTGTATTTTCTATATTTGTATCAATAAAAGGGCGAACCGTTCCAATCATTTTTGGCAACTTTGCCACACCTTGAATACTAATCATTTCGTCCGTAATGGTTTGTAAAACTTTTTGCTGTCGCTCCACTCGTCCAAAGTCACTTTGAGCATCACCACGAAATCTTGCGTAGCCTAACAGCTCTTTACCATTTAACTTTTGAACACCTGGATGGAGTGTTACATAAATATTCTCTGACATTCTCTTTTCTACATCGATTTCAATTCCTTCTGGAAAAGCAGCATCAATTCCTTTAATGAATCCTTGAAAATCAACAATAGCATAATAATGAATATCTATATCAAAGTTCTCTTTAATAGTTTCGCGAAGCAAATCAGGTCCACCTATCGAATAAGCGGCATTTATTTTTTGTTTTTGATCCCGGCCAGGTATTTCAATATATATGTCCCTCATCAATGAGACTAACTTTGCTTTTTTCGTACTTGTATCATATTGTGCAATCATAATCGTATCAGAATTTCCCGTCTCTGCGCCTCGAGAATCTCCACCAATCAATAACACATTCATCGTTCCTTCGAAAGGATCTCCTTTAAACTCGATTTCTTTCTTGTTCAATTCAGAAACCTTTTCCCCAGCTTTATAGCCACTATAGTACTCCCATGCAAAATAAGAAGACGGCAAAACTATAATAAAAACTAATGCAATAAAAATAGATAATACCCTTTTTCTTCGTTTTAATTTTCGCTTCCTTACTCTGCTCATGTATCGTCTCCAATGTCCTAATTAGAATTTATTATTAAAAAATTCACACATAACAAATATACCAAATATGACATTTTCAGACAATATTTTATTGAAAGCTACTTTTTACTAACCGATGGAATCCGTCCTTGCAGCATTTTTTGTCGAAACGATACAATCCATTTTAAAAAACATTGAAAAACCGACAACCTTTTAATGATTGTCGGTTTGAATACTTATCCCGTTCTAACTGGCGCTAAGACTCTCACTTCAAAACGAAAGTAAAAGCGAAGACGCTTAAGTGGGAGATGAAGCGCCAGTAAAACCCGATTTGGATCAACTAGTAATCGGTGGGGATGGACGAACACCCCCACCGATTAAAGTCTCACTTTATTAAGAAACTTCTAAACGAAGATCGCCAGCTTTTGTTTTACCCATCATTTTTAATACACGGTATAAAAGCAAAGTAATAAATGCTGGTAAAATCATACCTACGCCTACGTAAATTAAGAATACATTTAAGCCTTGTGTAGTCCAAACACTAATTGGAGCAACTAACGCACTTAAGCCCATACCTCCTATTTCATAAGAGACTTGGAAATTAAACAACATCGTCGCAATTGGTGAACAAATTAGGGCTGCTACAAACGGTGGTATGACATAATAAGGTTTTCTAATTAAATTTGGAAACTGTACCTTTGGCGTTACAATTGCCTGAGCAAGAATCCCACCCATATCATTATCTTTCCTAGACATTACTGTGAATCCAACAAATTGTACCGTACAACCAATTAATGCTGCTGCACTAGAAACAGGATCTAATTGTAGAGCTACTGCAAGCGCCGCAGAAGAAGCTGGTGTCATTAATAAAATACTCCAAACAAGTGCAATAACCATACTTCCAATTAAAGGTGAGCCTGAAACTGCTTCAGTAATTTGTCCACTTAACCAAGTTAAGAAAGGCGTTGTTACAGCTGCTAAAGCTACACCACTCACACCACCAACAAATAATGCAGCCAAAGGAATAGCCATAAAGTCAAGTTTTGTTTTACCAGTAAGCTTCATTCCTACATATGTTGCTATAACACCAGCTAGTACAGCACTAATCGGTTGACCCGTTACAATAGTAAAAACACCCTCAGCGGTCCGTTCGATAGCTGCACCACCTACAACTGCACTTGACATCGCACTAAAAATTACTAAAGAATTACCCCCAAGCTGATAGGCAATCCCTGCACCAAGAGCAGGTGCTAACAATACTTTAGTAGTTCCCCCAATTGCAATTAGCACTTCCCAACCAAGATATCCACCCATCGATTCAAACAACATTCCGATACCTATAGTAACCAATACCGCATTAGCGATTCCGGTAGAAGCTTTGTAAAGCTGATCCATAAAATGTTCTTTTCTGCTCATATTGTGTTTCCCCCTAGTTCGTCTAAATAATCAGAAAATTTAAATATATAAGTTCAAATAAAAAACCCGTCCTAATTCGGAAGGGCGCTTTCCTCATTTTTTATGCTTGAGCGCCTTGTAAAATGTAAATAACAAGTTGGACTCAAACAATTCCTTGAAAAGATGGATGTTCCAGTCCTATAAGCATAATATGAGTAATATGTTAGTAGCGTTGTTATATGTAAACTTTCCCATCCTAATTTCTCCTCTCAAATAATTGATTTAGTTATATTAGCATTAATTTTCTGATAATGCAAAATGTTTTTTTTATTCTAACAAAATAAAAACGCTTACATTTAAATTTTTCCATTGCAAGAACAGCTAAATCAAGAAAAATAATAATTATATCAACATACCATTTTATCTATATAGATAATAGACACATTGAATCCGTTACTGATACAGCTTTTCAATCGGAATGAAATCTTGCAAAAAGCATGTTTTGAAAAAAGAATCAAAACATGCTTTTCATTTTTGCCACATTACCTACTATTCAACTACTAAAGGAATATTAACGATAAAAATCGTTCCTTTTCCTTTTTCACTTTCCACATGTATGCTGCCTTTATGTCTTGCAATAATACTTTTTACAATATTCAAGCCAAGACCTGTACTTTCTTTCTCTACTCGAAATGGTTCTGTTCGATAAAAACGATCATAAATGTGTGGCAACTGAGTGGAGTCGATTCCAATGCCACTATCAGAAACCATCATGAATGCCTGCTTTACCTTATCATCTAGTCCAATGATTACTTCAATGGAACCACCTACTGGTGTATATTTCACACTATTGCTTATAATGTTGAAAAAAACCTGTTCCATACGTATTGGATCAATCATCACTGCCGCTTCTTGTTGTGAAGACTTTTCAATATGAAGTTCATATTCGATATTCTCAGTTCGTAAATTAGCGCGATAATTATTAAAGATTCTTTCCATGTAAAGATACCAATCCATCTTCTCCAGATGAAAATTTATTTGGTTACTTTCAAGCATATTAAGCTGACGTAAGTCTTCTAAAAGCTTCTCCATCAATTTACTTTTGTTCAAAATCTCTACTAAGTATTGTTTATCTGTAGCTGGAATAACATCTTCTATAATTCCTTTTGTAATCATGCTTATAGATGTGATTGGGTTAGATAGATCATGACAAATGTCCGAGGTTATTTGGCTTTTTTCAGTTTGAATGCGGCGTATTTCCTTATTAGTTTTTTCTAACTCAATTGTTCTCTCTTTAACTTTTTCTTGTAATAAACGTTTCATTTCAATTGTTTCAGAATAGGAATTCAGAAACCTTTCCATATTTAATGCACTATGTATAATAAAAAATACAAATAATCCAAGTCCCATTAGACTATCGCCTTCTATTAATTGATAGCCAATTAATACATGCTGTATATTTGCAATGATGAAGATAAGGACACTAATAAAATTCCCTATAGACTTTATTGTTTTATCGCGAAGTTTTTGAAGTGATAAATAGAAAATGTATATAAAATAAAAAAAGGAAAGAATAATACTGTATTGTAAAAGAATGACCATAAAATGGACATTTGTGAATACAGTTAATACAACAAGAATCCCTACATTTATCCAAATAAATTTAGTAAGAAAAGGATGGATCTTCTTATTTAAAAAAGAATGTATATATACATGAAGGGCTAAGATAGAAATGTAATTAAATATGTATGCAAGTTTAAGTAACAAAACCCAGTTTCCATAAGGCATAATCGTCACGATAGTCCCTGCAATAATTATCCAGCAATAAACACTAAAATACAAAGGAGCTTTATCGTCGGGCTGTTTGATATAAAAGTTCGTTTGAAATGCACTTACAACGAAGAGGATACCAATAAAAAACAAACTCCAAACTAAAAGATCCAAATTGGATGTACGAATCGCAGAATACACCAATACCTCTTTTTGGATACTTTCTACAAAAAAAGAGAAATTCGTAAATACAGTTAACAAAAATGAACCTAATACAATACCTAATATATAACTAATCACACTATACTTCTTCACACACTCTCTTTCCTTCCACATTAAATCATGATTAAGTTTGCTTAGTTTCTGCACAAAATACCTTTATCTGAACATTCGATTTAATTATATCGGAATAGGTCATTTTTCGCTATTTTGTCACACCTTTAACGAATACTTAACAATATCGTTAGTTTACCTTGAGCATCTATGGGGTAATTCCTGTTATATCAATCTAGTAAAGCTGACCTAATCTACACGCTGTGTTCAGCCATCATGTGAAGGAATAGTGAAAGAAGCGGCTTTGGCCGTTTTTTTATTTGATTGTTATCATACTTTTGATATAATCAACTACATCAGCAATAATTACCTTTTTCTTATAAATATAGTAAATGCTGGATTTTAGGTAGTTGATTTTAGGTATAATTACACAAAAGTAAAATAGTATTCGAAGTTAATCCAATAGCATTTAACATCAATAAGGCTAGGAGAATGATAAACTATGAAAAAGAAAAAGCATGGCCTAAAATTAAAATTAGGAACAAAAATTAATTTAATGGTATTAGGTATTATTGTTTTTTTATCATCAGTGCTTGGAATTGTAGCTATTAGAGAAGTAACAGCAGGAATAAAAGAATTTGCCGTTGAGAAGGCAAAAGGAGATTTACATATAGCCTACCGTTATATAGATAGTAAATACGCTGGTGATTGGGAAATTAAAGACGGAAAACTATATAAAGGATCAACCGTTTTTAATGAGAATCATGAAATAGTGGATGAAATAGCAGCAGACACTGGAGATACCATCATCATTTACCAAGATAATATTGGAATAGCTACGAACGGAATGCATAATGGGAAACGATTAATTGGAACAGAGGTATCTCCGGAAATTGAAGAATTAGTTTTGAAAGAAGGCAAGCACTACTATGGGGACATAACTATATATGACAATACATACCAAACTGCCTATATGCCCATCAAAGATAAAAACGGGAAAAATATTGGCATCATTTATGTGGGAACATCGCAAAACATAATTGATAAAACTATTTCTTCATTTGTTCAAGACTTTGTTATCGTGCTAATTGCTATCAGCATTATTTCTTCTATTATCGTTCTTATTTTTTCAAGAAGATTGAAGAAGCGATTAAGAAAGATTTCAAATGCACTCGAAAAGGCTGGGAATGGAGACTTTAGAACAGAAATCGTTGATCAAACTGGCGATGAACTGAGTGATCTTTCAAACAGCTATAATCTAATGAAAACAAATCTTAGCAATATGATTCATAAAGTTAAGGAAACAGCTGAACAGGTTGCTGCTTCTTCGGAAGAATTAACTGCTGGATCTGAACAAACAAGTAAAGCATCCGAACAAATAACAGATGCGATTCAACAGGTTGTAAATGGGACAGATACTCAATTGGTGATGGTTGAGGAAGGTTCTAAAGGATTTGATGAAATGGCTGTTGGGATGAAAAATATAGCTGAAAGCTATTCAATTATTTCTGAAGCTAGTGCGCAAAGCAGTGAACGAGCGAAGCGAGGAGCCGAATTCGTTGAAACATCCGTTGAACAAATAAATGCGATTCAACATTCTGTGCATAAAAGTAGTGAAATGCTAATGTTATTAGATAAAAGGTCACATCAAATAGGTGAAATAACTAAAGTCATTACCGATATTGCAAATGAGACGAATTTACTTGCGTTGAATGCAGCTATTGAAGCAGCTCGTGCTGGAGAACATGGAAAAGGGTTTGCTGTTGTTGCAGATGAGGTACGTAAACTTGCAGAGCAATCTCAACATTCTTCTACTCAAATTGCTGATTTTGTTAATGAAATCAATGAGAATATGCTTCTATCAAACCAAGCAATGGATCAAGTAAAGAAAGATGTACAAAACGGTCTAGGGGTTGTTGGAAAAACGCAGGAAAGTTTCAAGGAAATCTTGTGTTCTACCGAGAAAATGGAAGATCGGATTGATGAAATGGCGGCAACGACTAAACAAATTTCTGCCAGTGCACGAGAAATTGCTACAACAGTATCTGGAATCAGAAACATTTCAAAAGAGGCTTCTCTCCATTCACAAAGTGTCGCAGCTGCTACAGAAGAACAATTTGCTTCTATGGAAGAAATTAATGTTTCAGCTACTGCTTTATCCAAAATGGCAACCAATTTGCAAGAACTAGTAAATGATTTCAAAGTATAGCAAAGAAACAAGACTTACAAATCCCTTTTAATCTATTATTAGGCTGTTGGTTCAATAGCCTTTTCTTTTTCTCATATCTGCCACCACTCGTTCTTAGCCTAAAGCAAGTCGTCTCCCTATAAACAAATAAAAAGCTGTCAAGGTCTCTCGCTCACCTAACAGCTTTCATTCCTTACTTCACTCCGATTAATTAACAACCGGCTCTTACGCATACATCGTATTATTCTCTTCCTTTTTAAAGAAACTCTTCATCGCGTGAAACACATCGATTTTTTGCTTTAAGATATAATAATAAAATTTCTCATTCTTGATGTTTTTATAGGCGGTCATTAGGGTTGAGTGACGGTTGTATTGATTAACTTCCCCATACCCAAACATATTGCTAACCTTCATAATCTCTTCAACCAGCTTCACACAGCGCGCATTATCAGATGTTAAATTGTCTCCATCTGAGAAATGGAACGGGTAAATATTGAACTTGTCAGGATGATACTTGGCTTCAATGATTTCAAGGGCTTTACGATAAACAGATGAACAGATCGTCCCCCCGCTTTCACCTTTTGTGAAGAAATCTTCTTCACTGACGACTTTCGCTTCTGTATGGTGGGCAATGAATTCGATTTCAACTGTTTCATATTTTGTTCGTAAGAAACGCGTCATCCAGAAGAAGAAGCTGCGTGCCATGTACTTTTCCCATATGCCCATTGAACCTGACGTATCCATCATAGCAAGTACAACTGCTTTTGAATCTGGCTTGACAATTTCATTCCATGTTTTGAACTTTAAATCTTCTTGATAAATAGGATGAAAACCCGGTTTTCCTGTGAGAGCATTTCGCTTAAATGCGGATATCATTGTTTTCTTTTTATCAATGTTACCCATTAAACCTGTTTTTCGAATATCATTGAATTCTATTTCTTCTATAGTATGTTCTGATTGTTCTTTACGTTGCAAGTTAGGTAATTCGAGTTGACTAAATAGAGCTTCCTCTACTTCTAATAGAGAAACCTCTGCTTCATAATAATCTTCACCAGCTTGATCGCCTGCCCCCTGCCCTTTCCCAGGTGCCTTTTGTGCACCTGTACTGTCTCTTGCTACAACATCACCAACTTGACTATCACCATCACCTTGCCCTACATGTTTGTTTTTATCATAGTTGTAGCGAATCTTAAATTCATCCAGTGACCTGATTGGAATCTTAATTACATCTGTTCCATTTGACATAATAATACTTTCTTCAGAAATTAGATCGGGTAAATTATTTTTGATTGCTTCTTGCACTTTCTCTTGATGGCGTTGTTGATCATCAAAACCTTTGCGATGGAGGGACCAATCTTCCTTAGAAATAACAAACTGATGATTACTTTCAGACGACATTGTTTTTCCCCTCCTCTATATAAATATTTAATCCGTTCAAACTGGCGCTAAGACCTCTATTTCGAAACGGTGTGAAATCAAAGGTATGAAAATGAAAGATCAAGCTCCAGTATGAACCCGATAGGATCCACTAATGATTGATGGGAGATCATTCAAAGTTTCACCTTATCGTTAAACAGTATTTCTAGCCCCATGGCCGACAAATAGAGATAAAAAAATAATGTAAGTCCTCTTAATCGACTTACATTATCCTATGCTACTATTTGATTCAACTTGCAAACTATTTTCACAATTAGTTAATCACCTACATAGAAGTTTGTTTAAACTCCATAATCAAAGTCCGTTTCCACTTTAATATTTAATGTCCCATCACTATGAATTGATAGAATTTCTACCAATATATTTCCCCAAAATTGCTCGGTGAGTTTATCAAAAATTTCATACGTTTGCTCTTCATTATTTCGCTTATTATGCTTCATGTATAATGTCTTTTCACCATTAATATTCCTTGAATAAATCGACACAATCTTTCTTTCACCCGGTCTAATTCGCTTCAACTTTGGTTCTTCAATTGCCAAACCATCATAAAAAAAAGTAAGTTCCGTAATTGTTGCTCCAGTTCGATTATCGACAAATACAGCTGGTAAAGTTTGAATACCTAAATACGTCATATTCATTTCCCCTTTACAACATACTATTAAATTGACATAATCTTGCTATTCTTTATTTCTATAATACGCACTGTGCAATCAATCAACTTATGTTTTTTAGATTTCATGAAGAAAAAACACCCAAATTCGGGTGCTTTTTACGATAATGCGCTTTATTGCATAGGATCAGGTTGTAAACCTCTCTCCTGCAGCTCTTGATTCGTACTCATTTGCTCCATTTGTTGACCAAGAGCTTTAACTTCTTCTAAATTTTTCGCCATTGAACTGTTTTCTGGTACATAATCTTTATGAACAACTTTCTCTTTATCCATTCTCGATCACTCCTTACAACAGTTTACATTCCTTCTACCCATTGCAAGGGATTTGTAAACTTGTTCCATTTTGTATCACTTACTCTAAGCTGATATTTAACGATTTAATAAACTTCCAACATATCTTAATAACTCATTAGCTGATGCCGTGTTATAGCCATGTTCATTCACTAGACGTGCAACCACTTCATTTACTTTCTTCAATTGCTCTTCATTTGGCGTTTTTGCTGACGTTGTAATCTTCACGACATCTTTCAAATCAGCAAATAGCTTCTTCTGAATAGCTTCACGAAGACGATCATGAGAATTGTAATCAAATCGTTTTCCTTTACGAGCAAATGCCGAAATACGAATTAAGATTTCTTCACGGAAGGCTTTTTTCGCATTTTCAGATATGCCGATTTGTTCTTCGATTGATCTCATCAACTTCTCATCTGGCGTAATTTCCTCACCAGTTAATGGATCACGTAGTTTGGATTTATTACAATATGCTTCCACATTATCTAAATAATTATCCATTAATGTTTTCGCAGACTCTTCGTAAGAATATACAAATGCTTTTTGTACTTCTTTCTTCGCGATACTATCGAATTCTTTACGAGCTGCTGAAATGTAATTTAAATATTTATCACGTAATTCGGTAGTGATAGACGGATGTTGATCCAAGCCCTCTTTTAAACTACGCAACACATCAAGTGCATTGATCGAAGCTTCTTCTTTTCGAATAATTGTGGATGAAATACGGTTAATAACATAACGTGGATCGATACCTGACATACCTTCGTCTTGATATTCTTTCTTCAGCTCATCAATATCTGCCGTGTTATACCCCTCTACACTTTCCCCATCATACAGGCGCATTTTCTTCACTAAATCAATGTCGCCTTTCTTCGGCTCTTTCAAGCGTGTCAAAATACTAAACATCGCTGCTACTCGCAATGTATGTGGCGCAATATGCACATCTCGAACATCACTTTCACCAATCATTTTTTCATAAATCTTTTCTTCTTTGCTTACCTGTAAATTATAAGGAACCGGCATAACGATAATACGAGAATGAAGCGCTTCGTTTTTCTTATTCGAAATGAATGAACGGTATTCCGTTTCATTAGTGTGCGCGATAATAAGCTCATCCGCACTAATAAGAGCAAATCTACCCGCTTTGAAATTCCCTTCTTGAGTTAGGGAAAGCAAATGCCATAAAAACTTCTCATCACACTTAAGCATCTCTTGAAATTCCATAATACCGCGATTTGCTTTATTGAGCTCACCGTCAAATCGGTATGCCCTTGGATCAGATTCAGAACCATATTCTGCAATCGTAGAGAAATCAATACTACCAGTTAAATCAGCAATATCTTGTGATTTCGGATCAGACGGACTAAATGTACCAATCCCTACACGTTTATCTTCAGATAAGAAAATCCGTTCAACCATTACATCTTCAATGCGTCCACCATATTCTTGTTCAAGCCTCATCACATTTAATGGTGATAAATTCCCTTCAATGCGAAAACCATATTCGTCGAAGAAATCATCGCGTAAATGATGTGGAATAAGATGTAGAGGATCTTCGTGCATTGGGCATGATTTAATCGCATAAATCGCACCGTGATCATGATGTGAATAATGCTCTAATCCTCGTTTTAACATACTAACAAGTGTCGACTTACCACCACTAACAGGACCCATTAACAATAAAATTCGTTTACGAACATCTAATCTTCTGGCAGCAGGGTGAAAATATTCTTCTACCAATCTTTCCAAAGCATCTTCTAAACCAAACATTTGACTGCTAAAAAAACTATAACTTTTCTTCCCATTTAACTCCTCAATACCAGCATCTTTAATCATATTGTAGACACGTGAATGGGCGGATTGTGCAATCCATGGACGCTCTTTCACAAGCGTTAAGTATTCTGCGAAGGTTCCTTCCCACTTCAACTTCTGCTCTTCTTCTCTATATCTTTCAATCTTTCTTAAAATATCCATAAAGGTACCTCCCCCTGTTTATTTCAGGAATGATACTTATACTCTATGCACAGAAACCCATAAAGATGATTAAAGAGTACACGCCTGAACAAACTTGATAGAAAAGTTCGTTCCAAAAAACCCATACATTTCCTTTAAACCACAAGTGTTTTTCAGTATAATAGATATATGTAATAAATGGATAAAATGGAAATATTAAAGGAGGTTGTACATATGAGTACTGCTCTTATTCTGTTAGTAAGCATTACATTTCTAGCAGCTATCTTCACAGCTGGATACAATGATAAGCCACATAAGACCAAATAAGAAGAAAAACCGTCGCGGTTCCCTTTTTAATTGAAGAGCTGTTCTTCATTGTTTTTCATCTAATTAAAAAGGAGCTATGCGGCAGGCATAAGACTTGCTGTTTTTGAAAATCCACTTTCGGGTTTTCAAAACAGATGAACTTATGACTTAGCATAGCTGTTGTAAGGTTAAACGTATAATAGTGTTTCTAATGATGTAACTCTCCATGACACTCTGAAATTTCACTTAAAGCTCTTGCCGCATTATCCGAAAAAATTTCACGAACTGCTAAATCACCAAGTGAAATCATTCCTACTAGTTTCGTTCCATCTACAACAGGTAATCGACGAATTTGTTCCTCAGCCATTAATTCTGCTGCATCGTCTACACTCATATCAATAGATGCCGTAATTAACTTCTCACTCATAATTTCCGTTACTTTTGTAGAACCTGGACGCTTACTACCCACACCACGAATGGCAATATCGCGATCTGTGATCACTCCAAGTAAATGACCATCCTCACAAATAGGAACTACACCAATATTATGCTCCTTCATTTTCAAAGCAACTTCATATACATTATCTAAAGGTGTACAGAACTGTATATCTGTTGTCATCACATCTCGAACAGTTTGCATGTCATAATTCTCCTTTTCACTGATATTTATATTGTTTTCAGGGGATTCATTTTTATACACAAAAAACCCGAACATCGTCGGGTTTAATGTAAATGAATATAATTTTGTTGTCTTAAAGCTTCATATATTAAAATCGCTGCTGTATTAGATAAATTTAGTGAACGAATATTATCATTCATCGGTATACGTAAACAACGCTCTAAATTATTTTGAATTACTTCCTCTGGTAACCCTTTCGTTTCACGACCGAAAATAAAATAATAATCTTGATTGACATCACTATAATCAAAAGTCGTATACGGCTTCTTACCGAATTTCGTTATGAAGAAATATTCGCCACCTTTAGTGCTTGCGAAGAAGTCGTCTAAACTATCATGATAAATAATTTTCACATGTTGCCAATAATCTAAGCCCGCTCTCTTTAACATTTTATCATCCGTTGAGAATCCCAATGGACGAATTAAATGCAGAATCGTATCCGTTCCAGCACAAGTTCTTGCGATATTTCCTGTATTTGCGGGGATTTCTGGTTGAAATAGTACTACATGTATTGCCACCTTAAGTTCACCTCTACTGTTTTCCTTCAATTATCTTTACTGATTATACCATGTTTCTTTCTATCGTCCACGATCGTGTAAAACCGGTATTGAATCTCCGGCGTATAAGCAGTCGAATCTTCATACGACCAATAGCGATGTCGGCTATCTGTTGTATGGGCATTTACAAGAGGCATGTCATTCTCATCTTTCGCCGTAACCATTGTAAAATGGTTATAGCGGCCATCACCTTCAAAATCATAACAAATGACATCTCCTAGCAATAATTGCTGAGGAGAATCCACTTCTTTTGCTCTAAGCCCTATTTTGGAATTATTGAAATACAAATGTAATGCATGTGATACCGTCCAGCTATAACTCCAATTCTTACCACTGTACCACCAACCAGAGGAACGATTTGAAATCCCACGCATGGGTGCACTACCCGCTCTTAAACATTGCGAAATAAAGTTCGTACAATCATCATTAAAGCGTTGATACTGTGGATTAGTATTATTCCACCAAATATCAGCATACTGTACCGCTTTTAAACGATCATAATAAAAGGTTGCTCGTGTTTCATCTTCATCATACGTAATGTTGGATAAATCAAGATTGGGAATTTTCACTACTACTTCTTCATCTGAAATACATTCTTCATTCTTAAATCGAGCCACTCTCTGCTCGACTTCTTCCTCCAAATAAAAAAAGTCATTTTGTTTTATAAAAAACTGTAAATGAACATTGTAATGAACTACTGTCTCATCTTGTTCTTGTTGCCTGGATTGTATGTTACCTTTCGCTTTTACATTCTTAATTTCAGCATTTCGCTTCTTCAACAGTGCTTTTCTTAAAGCAATCTTATCATCATCACGAAATGTAGACTCTCCTACATATCCTATACATTTATTTTGCAAATAGCTTTCCAGCTGTTGGATCAAACTTCCACCACCTCTCACATTAAAATATATATGAAGAAACAACAAAAAAAATAAGCAATAGATATGATTTATCTATTGCTTAAAGCTTTTTCTATTTCACCTAAAGCTGCTTCATCACTTTCCTTCGATTGAGCATTTAGCAAAGCTGCTTCTGCAACCTCGCCTCCAATTTTCCCAATCGCCCAAGCAGCCATACCACGCATATCTACTCGTGGATCATTTCTCATTACATCGATTAAAGCATCTAAAGAAGATGCCTCTTTGAAATGAGCAAGCGCAATAATTGCATTTCGTTGAATCGGCTTCTTACCACGCCATGAACCCGATACATGACCGAATTTTTCTTTAAACTGTCGATTGCTCATTTTTAGAATCGGCGTTAACAAAGGCTTCGCCACTTCTGGCTCTGGCTCCATTTCTTCATGAAAATGAAAATCGATTCCTCGATTTTTCGGACAAACTGTCTGACAGCTATCACAACCGTACAGTCGATTACCGATTTTGTTTCGGAATTCTTCGGGTATATAGCCTTTCGTTTGTGTTAAGAAAGCAATACATCTTTGAGCATCTATTTGACCGCCATTTATGAGAGCACCAGTAGGGCATACATCCAAACACTTCGTACATGTTCCACACTGATCTTCAATCGCTTCATCCGGTTCTAACGGTAAATTCGTAATCATCTCTCCTAAATAGACATAAGAGCCAAATTCAGGAGTAATGATTGCACAGTTTTTCGCACTCCAGCCGATACCAGCTCGCTCAGCTACTGCCCTATCAACAAGCTCGCCTGTATCAACCATTGATTTCACTCTTGCTCCAGGAATACGTTCTATAATATACGCTTCTAGTAACTGTAGCTTTTGCTTCACAAGAACATGATAATCGACGCCCCAAGAAGCTCGACAGAATATACCTCGACGCTCATCTCTTTTCCCCTGAATATGTTCCTTCATTTTGGAAGGATAAGCTAGCGCAATCGCAATAATGGATTTTGGCTCTTGAAAAATGAAAGATGGATTTGTTCTTTTATCAATGTCTGGCTCCTCAAAACCAGATTGATAATTCAACTCTTGTTGGCGGATGAGACGATCCTTTAATTCTGTGAAAGGATCAGCTGAAGCAAAGCCAATTTTGTCGATGCCAATTTCTTTACTATATGAAATTATGTCTTGTTTTAATTGATAGTAATCCAAGCTTTTTGCCTCCTTTCTTTGTTGTATGATAAATTTGAAGTGGGAGTCTTAGCGCCAGTTAGAACGGGATAAATTAGAAACATGGAAGCGCCCAATTTTTGGCTTATTTCCTTAAGCTGATGGCGTTTAATACTAGACACCACATGCAATTTCTTCAACTATAAATAAAAACCAATATTAGGAGCTGATCTTTTGGACATTTCAATACATCCCATTTTACATGAAAAGATCCCAGGATTTAAAGTAGCAGCTATTACCTACCACAATATTACTGTCGATCAATCACCACAGATGCTACGAGGAAGACTACAGTTGTTCCAAGAATCATTATTCTTTGAAACACAGGAAAAAGAAATTATGGATTTTGCGGGATTGAAAGAATGGCGTGACACGTTCAAGCTTGCTGGAACCGATGCTTCACGTTACCGCCACTCTGCCGAAGCAATGTATCGTCGCATCAAAAAACAACATTATTTACCTTCTATCCATTCAGCAACTGACCTAAATAATTTCTTTTCGTTACAGTATGAATGTCCAATTGGTATTTACGATTATGAAGCCATACATGGCAATATCACATTTACAATTGGAAATGAACACGATGAATACGAAGGTATTAACGAAAGAATAAACTCTTTGAAACATATAATTTTAACGAAAGATGAAATCGGTCCATTTGGTAGCCCATATGTTGATTCAAAGCGAACAATGGTAACAACAAATACAAAGGACGCTATTCAATTAATATATTTACGACCGTCACTCTCATTAGAAAATGCTGAACAGTTGACACAATCACTAATGAACATGTTCATTAGCATCTGTGGAGGAGAAGCTAGTTATAAACTCTATATTTAAATTATGAAAACCCAGATTGGTAGCTTAACTCTAATCTGGGCATTATTATACATATACTGACCATAATTCGTTCACTTTACACTTAGCAAAACTTTAATAGGTGGGGGTTTTCGTCCATTCTCCACCTATTATTAGTTAAACCAATCGGGCTCTTACTTACGCTTCATCTCTCACTTAAACGTATTCGCTTTTACTTTCTTTTTAAAGTGAGGGTCTTAGCGCCAGTTAGAACGGGATAAAAAGAAAACATAAAAAAACGCAATACTTCGTTCTCTTATGTAACGAAACACTGCGTTAGTACCTATGTAATGGAGCGGGTGAAGAGAATCGAACTCTCATCATCAGCTTGGAAGGCTGAGGTTTTACCACTAAACTACACCCGCAAAACTATTAGATTTTGTCGAACTTTGTAATCAACAAAATCTATTATAGTAGCTAACTCCTATTTTTTCAAGATTAATTTAAGAAAAACTTTATAATTTCTTCATAAATTAGTCGCATTTTAGACACATTTGGTTAATAGTTATAAACTGCCTAATCCGACACCAAGAATTACAACAAACCAAGGAGGGAATTTCCATATTGCTAAACAAACGTATAAAATCAACACACGAGCAAAATCAAATCCGCTTTGTACGGCACTCGTCCAAATAGGATCATATAATGCTGCTAATAAAATGCCGACTACAGCAGCTCCTATTCCTGTTAAAGCTCCTTGAAAAGCAGGTCTATTACGCACTTCATTATAAAAAGGAAGCGAACCTACAACTAATAAAAAAGCTGGTAAGAAAATAGCTAAAGTAGCTAACATACCACCACTAATTCCGTTCATCATAGCACCAATATAACTAGCAAAAGTAAAGAGTGGCCCTGGAACCGCTTGTGCCATTCCGTATCCTGCAAGAAATTCTTCTTGGCTAATCCAACCTGGTGTAACAACTTCACTCTCTAGTAACGGTAATACAACATGTCCACCACCAAATACTAATGAACCTGATCGATAAAACGTATCAAACACTGTCAACCATTGGATATTCAATAATTTGCTTGCAATTGGTAACCCAATTAATAAAATGAAAAAAGTAACAAATGCCCAAATCCCTGTTCGTTTACTAATAGGAATTGTATAGGAGGAAAGCACTTTGCTGCTAGCATCACGATATAATAACATTCCTATAATACCAGCACATATAATAACTCCAACTTGTACAAACGGTCCATTCACAAGTAGTATAATCGTTGTCGCTATCACCATAATAACGATTTGTGACCGCTCTTTATTGAGTTTCCGTGCCATATCTAACACCGCATGTGCTACAACCGCAACAGCAACTAGCTTCAATCCATGAATCCAGCCCATTTCTGCAAATCCATATTCCTCATATAATAGTGCAAAAGTAATAAGTGCTACTACTGAAGGCAATGTAAAACCTAGAAATGATAGAATTCCACCTAAAATCCCACCACGCAACATACCAATTGCCATCCCAACTTGACTGCTTGCAGGCCCCGGCAAGAACTGACACAAAGCTATAATTTGTGCATATTCCTCATCCTTGATCCATTTCTTCTGATTCACATACTCCTCTTTGAAATACCCTAAGTGTGCTGTAGGACCTCCAAAAGAAGTAACCCCTAACTTTAGTGAAGTTAAGAGTATCTCAATATAGTTTTTCTTTTTATTTTTCATATCTCATCCTTTTCTTACTATCTATTTTTAAGCAACCAAATCGTATCATGAAATAGACTTTTAACGTTTCTATCACTGTCAAATTAATATAATCTTTACAATTTCTTTTCACTTACATGATTCTTTATGAAAATTATAATAATATAGATATATACAAAATTCACTTAGGAGGTTATATAATGCATACTTACACCGTTTATTATGTGAATCCCAAAAAAGATTTAGCCATAGAAATTTTAGTTTTTGAAGGAGAGTACGAAGATTTCATTGATTTATTCATCAACATCATTCTTCCTACTTATGGTTGTAGCGGCATGGATGTCATACAAGATACAGAAACAGAAATCAAAATTGTAGGCTACAAAAAGCGAGGAAAAGCAAAAAACTTTCTTATTGAGAAAAAATAATAAGTTATTAGCAAAAACACCTGTGTGGAAGTTTCAATACTTCGACATAGGTGTTTTTGTAGCTTACTATTTAGTTCATTGACATTAAATCAGATTATCTTGTTTGCAATTCACACTACACAACAAGTAAGCATTTGACTTATGACTAAAGGTATTTAAAATTTAATCTACTTGATTCACTATATTTTTGTTTAACATTACTTACAATCATTTGGTTACTGATAAAACGATGTGCCTGCTCGACAATCTCTTCTTTATCAAAATCCATAGATGCCACATGAAATGAATTGAATAAGCTAACCATTTTCTTCACTTTAGAGCCGACTGTATCAAAAATATAATCTGTATTCTCAGCGGGTACAACATGGTCTTCCACCGACTTAATCGCAAGAATAGGTGTTTGAATCAACGGTAATATGGCTAGTGTCGCTTCCATAATTTTTTGTAATTCATGAATAGCTTTCAACGGTACTTTCGAATATGTGACTTCATGGACATTCTGGTCTTTAATATCTGGCTCACTTTCGTCAATAAATCTAGGCTGAGTCACACCTTTAAATTTATCATACGCTGGCACCGATAAAGCAGCATTAACCACAATAGCTCCACTAATCGTAGGATATTTATGGACAAGTTTTAAAGCTAACGCTCCCCCCATTGATTGTCCAATAACAAATATATTTGAACACTTTTTTAGCAACTTATGATATCCCGCTTCGAGAGATGCGAACCACTCTTCATGTGTGCAGTTTTCTATATCAAAGTGATGTGTGCCATGTCCTTTCAGCCTAGGTGCAAAAACCGTATATCCGAACTGTGCGAACCTTTTTCCCAAGAACTCTACACTTTGTGGAGTACCCATAAAACCATGTGAAATTAGAATCCCAATATCATTTCCTTCAAAATAAAACGATTCCGCTCCCTTTATAACCGAAAACTTTTCACTCATATTTAACTACCCCCTTTATTCTGATCCAAATCAATCGCTACATGTAACCCCTTTTTATATCAACTATAATCTTTTCAATTCGATAAATTCATCATATACCAATTATTCATATGTATCAAGTCGGAATTATAAAATGTATGGATTAATCTTCTAATTATTATCCAATCGAAAATCCCTAACGACTTTATAAAAAGAAAGAATGATATGATTTTATTCTTCCTAAAATTTTTTCATAACACAGTATGTTACAATAGATGGTAAATAAAATAATGGAGATTAGGTATGTTATATGATTGCTTAATTGTAGATGATGAAACAGATCTTGCAGAAACGACATGTGAGTACCTTAACATGTTTGATGTGAAAAGCGCTTATGTTACTAGTGCCGAAGAGTGTTTAGATTTTTTTAAAGTACATCAGGCTTCGCTTATATTACTAGATATAAACCTTGGTAATACATCTGGCTTTGATTTATGTAAAACACTAAGAAAAACAACTGAAATTCCAATCCTATTTATTAGCGCTCGTTCAAGTGATGATGATGTATTAATCGCCTTAAATATTGGCGGAGATGATTATATTCAGAAACCATATACACTTAGTATTTTACTTGCAAAAGTAAAAGCCGTTTTAAAAAGATACAAACACACATCTCAAGTAAAGATAATTCAATCCGATTACATTTCAATAGATACAAATTTATGTCGAGTGACTATACGGGGACAAGAAATCAAATTAAAAACGATGGAATATAAATTATTATCCTATCTGATGCAGAATAAGAATCGTGTCATTCCTAAACAAGAATTATTTACAAATGTATGGGGAGATACTATAACTGGTGATGGAACACTTAATGTTCACATCCGCCACTTACGTGAAAAGATTGAACAAAATCCTAATGAACCAACGTTTATTAAGACGATTTGGGGTACAGGATATGTCTTTGAGGATGACCCTTCATGAAACTTAAGAGAATTATAGCTCTCATTACTACTATTTTCCTTATAGGCACTCTATCAATTTTTCACTTATTACAGACTGTTAAACCACAAGAAATAGATACAGTAGCAATTAACGAAATCGTTAAGAAAATCGAATCCAATTGGGGACATCTAAATAAAGAAAACCTACATATCCAACAGCAAATTACCGTTATTGATGTCGATGGAAATATTCTTTATCGAACATCAAAATCTAAGTCACACTCAATCAATGATGCTATTAAAAACAGAGATACAATCGTCGATTTAACAGTTGACGACAAAATAGTGGGTAAAGTCATTATTTATAATAATACGAGTGAACTTCAGCAACAAACTTTAAACCAAGTCCACGCTATCTTGCTCATTATATTTGTGTGTTTAACGACAGTATGTATANNATTTATTTAAATAAAATTGTCTTTAAACCATTTAAACGACTAAAAGATTTTGCGAAAAATATTGCTAGAGGCCACTTTAATGTTCCTTTGCAAATGCAGAAGAATAACTTGTTTGGTGCCTATACAGAGAGCTTTGATCTTATGCGTGAAGAATTAGCCAAAGCGAAACATAATGAATATCTTGCTAATCGTAGTAAGAAAGAGCTTGTCGCAAGCTTAAGCCATGATATTAAAACACCGGTAGCTACAATAAAAGCTGTAAGCGAATTAATGCTTATCCAAACTGCTGACGATAAAAAGAAAAAACAATTACATACAATCTACTCCAAAGCAGAGCAGATTGATTTACTAATAACCGATATGTTCCATGCCACTTTAGAAGAATTAAATGAATTAAAAGTAAATCTTAATGAAGAATACAGCACCGTTCTTACAAAAATTATTACTGAAGTAGATTATAAAGATAAAATTGTTATGAGTGACATATCAAATTGTCTAATACTCACTGACGTAATGCGACTACAACAAGTATTCGATAATATTATTAGTAATTCATATAAATATGCGGGTACGAAGATAACTGTAGATTTCTCACCCATTAATGATTATTTAGAAGTGATGATCTCAGACTACGGTAATGGAGTTAATGAGGACGATTTACCTTTGTTATTTAATAAATTTTATCGAGGACAAAACGCGGAAAAGCACTCCGGATCCGGACTCGGTTTATACATCTCTAAGTATTTAATGCAGAAAATGCAAGGAGATATTGAATGTTACAGTCGTGAAAATGGGTTTACCACTATCTTAAAAATTAAAATACTCTAAAAAATTAAGAAACAGTTAAGGATTGGATAAAGATTCATTAAGAATTTTTTTCGTAGGATTAGATTGTAATTTAGATTACAATCTTTTTTTGTAGGAGGCGTTACCGTGTCAACAGCGATTATAAAGACAAATAAATTGTGTAAAACATTTTCAAGCGGTGGTAATCAACAACATGTTCTGAAAAACTTAGATATTGAAATAATTCAAGGAGATTTCACTATCATTATGGGAAGTTCAGGCTCAGGAAAGTCAACTCTTTTGTATGCTCTTTCCGGTATGGATCAACCTACACTAGGAGAAATATACTTTAAAGACCAAGAAATAGCTCATTTAAATAACGATCAATTAGCTGTATTTAGAAGAAATAACTGCGGTTTTATTTTTCAACAAGTATATTTACTAGATACCATGAGCGTCCTAGATAATGTTCTCACAAGTGGATTATTAATTAATAAAAATAAGCGTGACGTTGTAGAAAAGGCTAAACAGTTACTTACCCAAGTAGGCTTACAAGAAATAGCTTGGGGTAAATTCCCGTCTCAGCTTTCAGGTGGTGAGGCTCAGCGAGTGGGTATCGTACGTGCACTAATCAATAATCCAAAAGTGATTTTCGCGGATGAACCAACAGGTGCTCTAAACTCTGAATCTGGTAAAAGTGTATTAGATGTCATGACCCACGTTAATGAAAACGGACAAAGCATCGTGATGGTAACCCATGATATAAAAACCGCATTACGTGGTAATAGAGTGCTATATTTACGTGATGGTGTAATATGCGGAGAACTGAACCTTGGTGCCCCCTATCATCTGGAATATCCCGATAATAAACGACAAGAACAATTGATGTCTTTCCTAAATGAAATGGGGTGGTAAAAAATGAACATCTTACACTTAGCCCTAGCCAACATTAAAAAACGTAAAAGTGCTGCTATTTCCCTGTTCATTTTAGTTATACTCGCGTCACTCCTTTTAAATATTGGGTTATCTATTTTCACAAGGCTTGATTCATTTTATGAGAAAAAGACAGAGAAACTAAATGGAGCTCAATTTGTATCCGTGTTCTCTAACTATAATGATGTTCAAAAGCAGATTGATTTCATACACAATTATAAGTACACGAATAAAGTGGAACATGAAGATAGTCTTCTTTTACCAGGAATCGAAATAGCTTTTTCAAAAGGACATCTAACATCTACTGTCACAATCTTAAATGAGGAAACTAAACGTACTCTTTCACCTATCAAACTAGTAGAAGAAACTGAGGATCTAAAAGGAGCTAAAATATATGCACCCTATATTTTCAAAACTGGTGGAGGATATGAACTTGGAGAATCTTTAAAAATTGAATATGGAAAGAAAGAATATACTTACAAAATTGCTGGTTTTTTTGAAGATACACTACTTGGAAATACAATATCAGGTTCTTTTAAGTTTTTCTTGCCTCAAACGGAATATAAAGAACTAGAAAAGAATCTAAGCTCAACAGAAAAAAGTACGTATATAGCAGCAACCTTAACAGATGAATCAAAACTATCGGATTTAAATAAAAAATACTCGAAAGCTTTTCCTTCTAAAGGGCTTTTAACTGACATAAAAATAAATACAGAAAATAGTAAACTAAACTACATTATGCCAATCAATACAATAGCAATCATATTAATTGCCTTTTCTTTCATTATGCTTATCGTAGCATTGGTTGTTGTTAAATTCAGAGTTACGAATACCATTGATGATGATATTGCCAATATTGGATCGTTAAAAGCGATTGGTTACACTAGTAAACAAATTCTATATTCCATTATGACTCAGTTCATGCTTATTACGGTAATTGGTGGCTTATTAGGAATTCTACTATCCTATATTGCATTACCTACACTAGGAAACATCGTTTCTGCTTCTATCGGTTTACTATGGACACAGCAGTTCAACATTTGGATTAATATATTTAGTTTGTTCTTAATGATTTTTCTTGTACTAGGAGTTACAACACTTTCAGGAATGAAAATTAAAACCATTTCACCTATCATTGCACTACGTGGTGGCATTCAAACTCATAATTTCAAAAAAAATCGTTTTTCTTTAGATAAAACAAAGTTTGGTCTTCATATATCTCTTGGGCTAAAAAATATGTATGTGAATCGAAAGCAAAATATTTGGGTAATGCTTATTGTTACTGCCCTCACCTTTGCTTGTGCTTTCTCATCCGTTCTGTATTATAATTTTACATTTGACAAGTCGAGTATTTTTAGATTAGTTGGTGCTGAGCAATGTAATGTTGTGGTTATGGCAAAAGGAGGTGAAAAATCTTCAAACCTATTTCCTGCTATTAAAAAAATAGACGGTATTAAGAAGACAGGAATGTTATCTCAAAAATCAGCTATTATAAATGAAGAAACAGTAATGGCGTATGTTTCCGATGATTTCGATAAGCTAGAATGGAATACCGTATATGAAGGACGCCAACCTCGTTATGATAATGAAATTGCTATTTCCGGAGCTATCTCTAAGTCAACAGGAAAAAAAGTCGGCGATACAATTAAAGTAACCTTTAATCAAACAACTAAAGAATATTTAATTACTGGTCTTACCCAACAATTTAATGATGGTAGTATGAAACCAATCTCTTTAACTTTAGAAGGTTATCAAAAACTATACCCTAGCTTTGAAAGAGATTCTTTAAGCATTTATTTAGATGATACTGTGACTAGTGCTGATTTTACTAAACAATTAAAGTCTCAATTTGGTGACCAGGTCATTGTAGTTGATATGGACGAAGCCTTTCAAAGTCAAATGAGTTCATATATAAAATCCATCTTTTACATTATGGTTCTTATTGTGATTATGACAGCACTTACAGTAAGTCTAATACTATATCTTATCGTAAAAACAATGATTATTAAACGGAAACGTGAATTAGGAATATTAAAGGCAATTGGCTATACAACATTTCAGTTGATGACACAAATTACAATGAGCTTTTTACCTGTAGTTACGGCAGGAGTTTTATTAGGGGGGATTATAGGATGCCTTTATACCAATTCTATACTTTCCATCTTATTCACTGGATTGGGTATTTTTAATGCAAGCTTCACTGTAAATGTGCCATTAATCATCGCATTTTGTATTGTAATCGTATTGATAGCTTATGTTGTATCCATGCTAGTAGGAAGACGAATCAAACATATCTCTGCTCATGGTTTAATTACAGAGTAAAGCATACTATCATTCATACAAGAAAAAAATCTCAAACTGATCTATATATAGATTAGTTTGAGATTTTTTTATTTGAACATATTACTTTTTCTAGGACTATAAAAAACTAGATAATTTACTTATGATTCATGATATTATTACATTCTAAATTAGGAAAGTGGTGTTAC
>NZ_JBALMO010000039.1:1565-16257 GCF_036963345.1 Bacillus sp. JJ722 | reverse complement strand
ATTTAGAATATAATCAACTGAAAGGAGAAATTTTATATGAAACATCTTTATTCTCCACAAACAATCGAAACTATATCATTAAATGTCGAAACTTCAATAGTATGGGAACTAATTGTTGGTATTTCAGGATACACACATACTCAACTTCGACATACATTCGATTTCGATGAGAAGTGGACTGCTGAGAAAAAATTAATGCCAACATCATTAATCAATAACTTAAAGGTTATGGAGAAAACAAACTTATGGTATGGTCTAATAATGCTTCAAAACAAATTTTCATCTACTTCTGTTCAAGACTTTTCGAAATGCCTTTTAGCAATTTCAATGGATGAATTTTACGAAGCACTTTTACCTTACAAAAATCGTGATACTGAGGTAATAAGAATAGAGCTTGCTATGGAACATCATCGGAAAGAGTTATTCAAAAATTATGCTAAAAACTTCGAAAGCCATGACTATTTAGCTGCGTATGTTCAAAATATTAGTGATTTTTCACATGATGAGTTATGCAAACTTTTTTATGATACTTTGGATAATTGGTATAAATGGGTATGTCAACAAAAAGAATGGGATAAGTGGAATCAGGCTCTTGCTTTTGAGCAAAAGCAGTACAGAACTTTAAATGTGAAAAATCCTGTTGAAGAGATCGAACAGATTACTGGCGGAGTCAAATATCTTCCAGAGCCTTATATTTGTACTGTCAAACTGATACCTCAGATATCTTATCGTCCTTGGACATTAAGTTTACGAACTTCAGATACTAAACTCTTCTTTTATCCTTTAAAAGATGATTATTTGGTAGAACCCGGTATACCAACGAAAGAATTAATTCGTGGTCACAAAGCATTAGGGGATGAGTTACGATTAAAATTATTATATCAGCTTTTGAAAGGACCATTATCACTTCAAGAAATGAGCATACAGCTTAATACTTCAAAAACAACATTACATCATCAGCTATCTATTTTAAAATCAGCTAAGTTTGTACAGGTTGATAAAGGGGTATATTCTGCAAACTTTGTGCAAATCAGTGAATTTTCTGAATCTATCACTAAGTTCCTTGGGGTTGGTATATGAAAAAAATTTCAAATTCATTTAAATCACTTTGGGTTGGTGAAATTGTCTCAGAATTTGGAGGAGCAGCAGGAGGGATCATTAATGGTCTATTATTATATGAATTGACAGGCTCTAAAGAATGGATGGGCGTACTTTGGCTTGTTTACTTTATTCCTTCATTAATATTACAAGGTATAAGTTCACCTTTTTTAAATCATGTCATTAAAGAAAAAATGATTCGAAACATACAGCTGATTCGTGCGGGTGCTTATCTCCTGCCATTAATAGGTTTTTTAATAGGCTCAAACGTAGGAACTATTATAGGATTAGTGTTTTTACAAATTCTTTTAGGATTAATGCAACCGATATATGCGAGCGTATCTTTTTCTCTTCTCCCAGAAATTTGTAAAGAAGATGAGCTTATTGAAGCAAATTCATTACTGGATGGAACTATTCGACTTATGAGTTTTATTGCTCCTGGTGCAACATCGGTGTTTCTATTATTCATTCCTATCCATGATATATATGTTTTTTCATCTTTAATGTTTTTCATTAGTTTTCTTTCAATTTCTCGCATACCTCTATCTAGTATTGAGAAAGTGGCAACCTGGACAAAAAAGTTTTGGTGGGAAGAAATGAAAGAAGGCTATCAGACATTTTTTAAGTATCCACATCTATTAAGTCTAACTATTCTTTCTACTACAGTACAATTTGCCGTCGGAGCAACTATGGTTTTGAGCGTACCTTTTATACGTGAAGAACTTAATGGAGAATATTGGGAATATGCAATTTTCTCTGGAGCTTTTCCCATTGGTTATGCACTAGGTATGATACTACTTGCAAAGGTACCGAAAACATATCAAACAATGTATCTAGGATTAATAGGTGGAGGACTTTCATTCGTATTCTTGTTTATGGTAAATTCGGTTCCTCTTGCTTGGATGTGTGAATTGGTTGGAGGTATATTATTTCCTCTTTTTAATGCACAAAGCGCAGCAATTTTTCAAAGAGATGCACCAAGAGATCGTTTAACTCAATTAAGCTCAGTACGATTATTATTTCTTCGAGTTACTATGCCGTTGGGAATAGTATTTGCTTCCTCTTCTTTCTTAAACTTAAGTACACGACATGTATTTGTAATTGTTGGAATGTTGATTATAGTACCAGGATTATATTATCTCCTAGGTTCACTAACAAAATCTAATAATAAACTGAATGTGAAAATTATGTGAATATTCAAAAGTGTACCACAAACAAATTTATAAGAAATAAGGTTATCAAACTTATGGGGAATTCTGTTATTTAGACAGTCTTTTCTAATGCGCTGACGAAGCAATTTAATAGATATAATTGTTACAATTGTACTTGAAAGTCTTCGCTATTACTTTTGTTTTGAATTAGGAGTAATTGCGCCAGTTAGAACGAGGTAAATTATCATATTGTTAGAATGTAAATAATAGTAATTAAATAATAGGAGGATTTAGTAATGATAAGGGGAAATCATTGTGAGAGATAGAGGTTCAGTAGTCTTAATTCAAAACAAAAAGGTTGGTTTAATTAAGAGAATAAGAGAAGATTCTGTATATTATGTTTTTCCAGGTGGTGGAATAGAAGAAGGAGAGACACCTGAAGAAACCGCAATTAGAGAAGCGTTTGAAGAATTGGGAGTTAAAGTGAAAATTAACGATTGTATAGCAAAGATTGATTTTAACGGTACGCAATATTTTTTCTTAGCTGATATTATTGATGGAACATTTGGCATTGGCAAAGGTGAAGAATTTGCAGATAGTAATAATGGTGTATATTTACCAATTTGGATAGAGATAGAAAAGCTATCATCTCTTGATGTTAGGCCGAAAGAGGTTGCTTTGAAACTACAATCTTTATTCAAGTAAACCAACTAATTGTTTTTGTAATAATAAAAAGTATGAGAACGCTAGTGTAATACAACTTCAAATCGATTGGGATTGGTACAAAGGATTCTCCAGACGACACAATTCATAAACATCAGAACAATTTTTTTGGTTTGTATTTAGGAGAACAATACGATTGTAGGCTGTACAAATCAGGAGGCTCAACTGGATATTATACATACAAGTTCCATGTTTCACCACCGTTACCTGACGATATTTCAGGATATGACTTAGTATTTAAAGAGTATCGCGATTTCTTAAAAGAACAGACAACAGGTCTTGAAATTGTAATGCATTTAGATTAACTTCACGATAAGGTACAAGAGGTGAGGCTGTCATTTTGGCAGCTTTTTGTTACGTAACAAAGGGTTAGCGGAAGAAGGAAAACCGTTTTATTATGTTGAAATTACTTATTTGTTGTAATAGTAAAGATTGGGAGAGGGTTATTTTGCTAACTAATTTGTATTTTGTACGACACGCACATTCTACATATACACCGGATGAATTAGGCAGACCTTTATCCAAAGAGGGTCTGGCTGATGTAGAAAGAATTAATCGCATACTTGCAAAAGAAAATATAGATATTATCATTTCAAGTCCATACAAGAGGGCAGTTCAAACAGTCGAGAGAGTCGCACAAAGTGGTAATGAAGTTATAATTGAGAAAGGTTTTAAAGAACGGATATTGTCCGAAAAACCTGTTGAGGACTTTTATTTAGCAATTGCAAAAGTATGGGAGGAACCGACCTATTCTTGGGTAGGTGGCGAATCCAATATTTTCGCCCAAAGGCGAGGGGTTCAGACAACCTTAAAGATATTAAAAAGGTATCGAGGTAAAAACATTGCAGTAGGAACACACGGAAATATATTGGTTCTAATTATGAATTACTTTGATAAAAAATATGGTTTTAGTTTTTGGAGAGAACTTGATATGCCAGATATATATAAATTGACTTTTGATAACACAGAATTGAAAGAAGTTAACAGAATATGGAATAGGTTATAAAAGATAGCCATTGTAAGCTGGCTTAGTAGTGAAGTTGTACATTCGAAATAAAGAAATTGATATTTTTAATGGTTTAATATTAACACTGGCAGCACCATATATCTTAGACGAATTCCTGGAAGAAAAGACTTTGAGAAATTTCCTAAATAAATGACTCTGCTTGAATCGATAGAAGCGAGAGTCGGAAATGGTTGTTGTGTATAATGAAATTTGCTATCATAATCGTCTTCGATAATAAACCCTTGCCAGTTGTTAGCCCAATGTATAAGCAATTGTCTTTCTTGAATGGATATGCTTACTCCTTTTGGACTTTGATGGGAGGGCGTTATATAGATTAAAAGTGACATCATTTGTTCTAACTTTGAAAATTTGCACCTGTCTCATAAATAGGTAGAGTTTCAAGAGATAAACCATGGAATTTAAAAGCTTCCCTAGCTCCATCATACCCTGGGTCTACTACAATAAAGCTAGGGAAATCAAGGAGGAGTTAATCATGTTTATACTTAAATATTTTAAAGTCACAGATTATAATGAAATTACAGAGTTTGTTCATGCAAACTCATTTGGAACAATCGTCTCAACAAAAAATGGGAAGCCAGTTGCTACTCACATTCCTTTGGAGTTAAGTAAAATAGGAGAAGATTATTTTATCACGGGTCACATGGCATATGGAAATCCTCAGTGGAGAACTTTTGATACTTGCGAGGAGGTTCTTGTAATGTATCAAGGACCGCACTCTTACATTTCTTCTTCTTGGTATGGGCACGAAAATGTCCCTACATGGAATTATCAAGCCGTTCACGTATATGGAAAAGCGAGCATTATGGAGGAAGAAGAATTAAAACAAGACCTGACAATGTTATTAGAAAAATATGAAAAACATCGAAAAAATCCAATTTTGTGGGACAATCTTTCACCTAAGCTTCTAGAAAATCAACTTAAAGCTATCGTTGGATTTAAGATTAAAGTAGGAGAAATTCAAGCAGCTTATAAATTAAGTCAAAATCGTAATGAGGAGGATTATTTAAACATCATTGATCAGCTACAAGGGGAAGAAAATATAAATTCTCAACAAATGGGAGAGATAATGAAAGTGAGAGCACAAAAAAAGTAATAATGCGGATGGATCATTATTATATACCTGAAAATTCATCAATTAAAACATGGGGCCAAATACAAAAAACGAGCAATACTTTCTGATGGTGGCATTGGGGTAATATAAGTCTTGTATTTGAATTCGAGGCTATTTTTAATTATTCGTAATCTATAATAATCAAAATTTATTTTAAACCAACATTTCAATAAGTCACTTTAGTTATTGCTTATTTTTATCATAACTATACTAAGAAGTATAGTTATTTAGAAAGGATGGATAAGATGAGTAAGAACTTTATAATATTTGGAGCAAGTCATGGGCTAGGCGATGCATTTGTAAAAGGCTTACCCAACAAGGGTGATACAGTATGGGTAGTGTCACGCACACGACCAAGTAGTTTAGATATAAAGGATGGCGTAAATCGTAAATGGCTCACAATTGATTTGTCTAGTCAACAACAAATTCCTTTTTTAAAAGAAACTTTAAAAGACATTGCTATTGATGTATTAATTTATAATGTCGGAGTATGGGAAAAGCGTGGTTTTGAAGATGACTATACGTTTGATGAGGATGAAGTTGGAGACATTTCGAGCTTAATTAATATTAATTTAACTTCTACTATTACTTATATTCAGGCGCTTTTACCTAGTTTAAGAAAGGCGAAAAAAGGAAGGATTATTTTAATTGGTTCAACAGCAGGTTTAGATCATACGAATAATGCACAAGTTTCGTTTGTTACATCTAAATTTGGCTTACGTGGAATAACGAATGCTTTACGCGAACATGTGAGAAAAGATAAGATTTCTGTAACGTGTATTAATCCAGGTGAGCTTGCTGCTGATGTACCTTATGAAGAAGGTGCAGAAAAGGCAATTATGTTGTATCAAGGTACTCGTATTCCTGTACAAGACATTGTAGCCATTGTCCAATGCGTTATTAATTTATCGCCTGTTTCATGTGTAAAGGAAATAAATATTCCTGCCATAACAGACTTGAATGCATGATTGTATAAAAGCAAGTTTTGGTAATGAGTTTTATTAGTATAGTACTTTATAGCTTATGGTTGTTTGAGTCACAGTAGGCGATTGATTTTAGAGAGTAAATTAAAATAACTTAATTATCAGTAAAGAGAAGCCGTTAATGTTTTAAGTGGACAGTGTACATTTTTCCATGCTTTCAACTAGGTGGCAACGCGGGTTAACTCTCTTCCCTTCTATAGGGACGGGAGTTTTTTGTGTTTTATATAGTAAAAAAAAACCTTATTTTAAAATTAAAAAAGAAAAATGAAGATGGAATTATTCGCTTATTAAAGTAGAGATTAAACATGTTAGATATAAAAGTATTATGTAATGTAGAAGCAGAACGGAATTCTATATAATTGACATTATCAAATATTCCAAATGAAATTCCAAACTCATCTTTTTGAATGCTCTAGATTTATGATTGAAGAAAAGTTTTGTAGCGCTCTCTCGAAACGAGCCCCCAATCCATAGGGCACGATTCTTCATTAAGAGGGATCGCTTTTTTATGCAGCAATAGGGAAAGTAATGTTTTTAGCAAAGCATACGGTATGGAGCTGTGGATAAATAAAAAGCGATTACTAAATGGGGTAAAGCTATTGTAACTTCGATGATTCGTTCTGAACCAGCAGTAGCAAAAGCAGCAGAAGAAGATTTAGGCTATACAGTAAATCAAAACTCACATGAAGCGAAAATATTTGTCCGTGGTAAGAAAGGGAAAGGTCCGAAATATATTTCCGTTGATCAAGATGGTGGAGTTTGGATAGGTGCAGAGACTATTAAGGATGTAGGTAGTAAAAAGACACGCTCTGGGACTTATGATGAAAACTTAGAGAGAATTGAAGATTAGATTCTAGCATATGTTGCTGGGTATAGTGGTATGGCTATGGGCGGAATAGCAAGAGTTAGTCAGATTCAATACTTACAACCATTTTTGATGATTCTATTTTCAGCAGTATTTCTAGATGAATCCATCACATTATTCACTATTGTAATAGCAGTGATTGTTGTCTTTTCTGTTATATTAGTCACAAATGCTCCCGTATCAAAAAAAAGGTGCTATATCAGAGAAAGAATAACTGAATGTTCAATTAAGTTAGGTGGTGAAAATTTTATGTTGATATTAGCATGGAGATTGTAAAGAAATGACTTAAACTATAGGATGTATTTAGTGTGATAAGGAGTTAACAAAACATCAGGATATTAATTATAGTAGAAATCTTTTACTAAGGCTCTGTTAAAAGATAATGATGGTCAATCAGAAATAAGGACCCGTTTGAGGTCCTTTCTTTGAGTTACTAATTAATCCATTCATTAGCAATAAGAGTTATTATTTTATCTTCAGAATAAAGCTTAGTGAACAACTCATTAAGTCTTTCGTACCTATAATACTTGCGGATTTTTCATTTATTCAAGACTCTAAATGGTATCTTTATAGGTCCACACCCTACCACTAGACGGTAAAAATACAGATTGTGTGGACCTTTTGGAATAGGTGCAGATATGTAAAAATTTTAGCAAGGGGATGAATGCAGTGTTTAACGATTTTAAGCTTATGGAAGGCCGTCCTGTATATATTCAACTTAAGGAATATTTAAAAAGAATGATAAGCAACGGGCATTTGCTTGAGCAACAAAAGCTTCCATCTACTCGTGAACTCAGCGCTTTATTATCAATCAGCCGAAACACAGTTCTAACGGCTTATGCGGAGTTGGAACAAGAAGGCTTTATCTATGCGGTAAAAGGGAAAGGAAACTTTGTAAGTCATGTTGAGACCTTCAAATCCCCATCCATCCAGTTGAATTGGACTGAAAAAATCAATGAGCAAACCTTTTTAGCAGATGAATTGGATCTTATGAAGCATGGAGTGCGCTGGAATAAAGAAATGATCTCATTTAATAGTATCGCACCTGATGAAAAGCTTTTTGATGTAGAAAATTTTAAAAGGGCATTTTTAAATCGGATGTCCATTGAAGGAGACATCGTTCTTAATTATGGATATGCAAAGGGCTATAAACCACTTACCGAATACCTGCTTCACTACATGGAAACTAAAGGGGTAGATATTAGAAATAAAGATATTTTAATCACAAATGGATTCACGGAAGGACTGGATATCCTTTTATCCTCTTTAAATAAAAAGAGTGGCTGTGTTATTTGTGAAAATCCAACCCATCATTCTGCACTCAAGCTCTTTCGATTACATGGATTTGAAATTGATGGAATTGAAATGGATGATGACGGGCTCAATGTTAGTAAGCTAGAAACATCCTTATCAAAAAAGGAGTATGATTTTGCATATTTAATACCGTCTTATCATAATCCTACTGGAATAGTAACGTCTTCTGATAAAAGGAAGGAAATCATGGATCTGTTTTCCGCATATCAACTTCCTATCGTTGAAGATGGATTTAATGAAGAATTACGTTACTCAGGTTCACATTTGGCACCGTTGGCCGCATTTGCCGGACTCGGCAATAATGTCATTTATATTAGCAGCTTCTCTAAAATTCTTTTTCCTGGCTTACGTGTTGGGTGGATTTTAGCAGACAAAGATTTGATTTATTACTTGGAAAGTATGAAAAGAGCTCGAACAATTCATACGTCTACATTAGATCAAGCGGTGTTATATCAATATTTGAATGATGGCTACTTTGAGAAGTATATAAAGAAAGCTAGATCAGTCTATAAGAAAAAGCATGAATTAGCAGTTCATTATTGTAAGCAATTTATTCCTTTTAAACGAATAACTGGTGACGGCGGACTCCACCTTTTTATAGAACTAGAAAATAATATCGATTCACGAAAGCTTTTAGAAAAATGTTATCAAAAGGGAGTTGTTTTTTCTCCGGGCGATGTTTATTACACGGACAGTAGTGGAAAGCATAGTTTACGATTAGGATTTTCTAGGATGAAAGAAAGTGAGATTATTCAGGGAATTAAAATAATAGGTGACTCGTTAAAAAATAATTATGGAGGCTAAAAAAATGAGAGTTGGCGTAATAATGGGAGGGGTTTCTTCCGAGAAACAAGTTTCGCTCATGACAGGTGAAGAAATGATTGTGCATTTAGATAAAAATAAATATGAAATTGTGCCGATTCAACTAGATAACAAAGAAGATTTAGTTGAAAAGGCTAAAAATCTTGACGTTGCGCTACTTGCGCTTCATGGCAAGTACGGTGAGGACGGCACCATTCAAGGTACCCTCGAAACCATTGGAGTTCCTTATACAGGAAGTAGCTTACTGTCTAGCAGCTTATGCATGGATAAGAATATCTCGAAAAAAATCATCCGTTATGAAGGTGTGCAAACACCGGATTGGATTCACCTTACTAACATGAAAGAACTTAATCTGGGTGAAATAGACAAGATGGGTTACCCAGTAGTTGTGAAACCTAATTCGGGCGGTTCGAGTGTAGGAGTAAAAATTGTTTATGACCAAGATACGATAAAGTCTTCGATTGCTGAAGTATTTAAGTGGGATTCCGAAGTAATGATTGAAAAATATATAAAAGGTGAGGAAATCACTTGTTCTATATTGGATGGAAAGCTTTTACCTGTGGTTTCCATTCGTCATCAGGGAGAGTTTTTTGATTATACCTCCAAATATAATGATGTGGCAACCATTGAAGAAGTGGTTCAGCTCCCACCCGAAATATATAACCGTGTCTCTTTTGCTGCAATGACTTGTTATAAATCACTAAAATGTAGTGTTTATGCCCGAATAGACATGATGATTAAAAACGGCATCCCTTATGTGTTGGAAGTTAATTCATTACCTGGGATGACGAAAAATAGTCTGCTACCAAAAAGCGCACAATCAGCGGGTATTCCTTATAATAAGCTTCTTGACTTGATCATTGAAAATTCACTTAAAGTGAGGGGAAATGATGTATAGACCAATATGGGCTGAAATTAGTCATAGCAATATTTCACATAATATTTGTGAATTTCGAAGGGTAATACCTAACTCAACAAAAATAATGGCAGCAGTAAAAGCGAATGCTTATGGACACGGTGCTACCGAGATTTCCAAAAAAGCGATTGATAGTGGAGTAGATTATTTAGCAGTAGCAAGTTTAGAAGAAGCCATTGAACTACGAAAATCAGATATTCAAGCACCTATACTTATACTTGGTTTCACTCCTTCTTCAGCATCGAATCATGTTGTACATTGGGATTTAACGCAATCAATTTTTGATATGGAACATGCAGAATCTTTATCAAAGTCTGGGCAGATATTAGGGAAAAAGGCAAAGGTTCACGTCAAGGTCAATACAGGAATGGGACGATTAGGAGTGCAAGCAGAAGAAGCAAGTGATTTTATCGATATCGTTTCAAAAATGGATGGGATCTATCTTGAAGGAGTGTTTTCACATTTTGCTACTGCAGATGAAACCGACAAATGGTATGCGGAAGAACAAGCGAACCGATGGAAAAATCTATTGGAAGAGTTGAAGAAACGAAAAGTTTCTATTCCCCTCCTTCATATTGCGAATAGTGCTGCAACTATTGAAATTCCAGATATGACCTACGATATGGTTCGTATCGGAATTTCAATGTATGGTCTTTATCCATCTAATGAGGTGAATAAGACAAAAGTTAATCTTAGACAAGCAATGAAGTTGAAAACCAAAGTCATCAATCTCCAGACTCTTGAGAAAGGGTATGGTGTATCATATGGAGCGACTAAAATTGAAAGAGATAAAGCCGTTATTGCAACTATTCCAATTGGCTATGCAGATGGATATTTGAGAGGATTATCTGGAAAGGCTTCCGTTCTTATTCACGGACAAAAAGCTCCTGTTTTCGGTAGAATATGTATGGATTTTTGTATGATCGATGTAACTGATATTAAAGGTGTAAATATTGGTGATGAGGTGGTAGTTTATGGAGGTCAAGGAAATCAATTTATATCATTAGATGAAGTAGCCAATATGTTAGGAACCATATCGTATGAAGTTGCTTGTAACTTGGGTCATAGAGTTCCTAGAATTTACAAGTAACAAGCTAAAGGCAGCATTCAAATAATTATCTTGATCTTCCACAATTGTGGAATAAAATGTAGTGTAGTGCTTGAGAAAAATAGACAAATCCTTCACGAAAAAATCCCTACTTTCTAGATGAAAAGTTGGGATTTTTTCATTTTTAATGGACCTAGGGAAATGAATGATACTTGTTGCTTATTTAGGAAAAGCCCTATTAACTTTAAAAAATGATCTTAGTATTATTTATAAACATACGTTTACTTGAAGCTAAATTATGTTGCATTCTACATTTTTAGTCGACGTTTTTAATTAATAAAGTAAGTTCTTCTTCAAGTGATGTTATTTTTAGGCTCTGTTAAATTTAAATGTTGATCAATTAGATAAAAGTTAAGGAATAATCCTTGTGAGTAGAATTATCCCTCATAGATGTTATTTAATCTCCAGCAATATGCACCGATGCTACTTTTGGTTGGGATATTTTACCGATAACTTCTTGATATTCATTTTGTTTGTGATTTAGTAAGTTGTTCTGATATTGGTATAAGTCTGTAATTAATTTCCTTAGGTTATCACCTGAAAAAGTTTCATCTGTTAAATAAAAATCACTTAATTTCCTAAGTTCCAAGTAACTTCTCCATAACTTGCT
Source organism: Bacillus sp. JJ722 (assembly GCF_036963345.1). Lineage (NCBI taxonomy): Bacteria > Bacillati > Bacillota > Bacilli > Caryophanales > Bacillaceae > Bacillus > Bacillus sp. JJ722. Next base: position 4,529 of record NZ_JBALMO010000039.1, on the reverse strand, counting down.
TGAATTAAATATTGCGTTATGCAGATATTCGGAGAATTCAAAAAATTGAATCTCTTGACCCTCGTGGTCATATAAAACGACATCAAAACCCATAAAATCACACCTTTAATATCTTTTAACTCAATCCTATTAAACCGCTTGAAATTTCGATAATCGCAAACTATCATAAGTATCCGTCATTTCAAATACGAATGATGTAAGCAAAAATTCTTTAATATTGTGTTTAGTGCTTTCGTTACTCCGACTGTCTACGAACAGGAACCACCTAAGATAGTTGTCGAGATATTTTGTAGACACACCTTTAAAACGGTCAACCACTGTTTCATTCGAGAGTGTAGACCAGTAACATTTAGGTTGTGATACAAACCTTTTATTACGTATGCTCACTCTTGTAACCTATAATCCGAATACGTGTTCTTATTCGGATTATACTAGGAATTCGGATGGGGAGCAAATATCAACATTAACCTTTAACAGAGCCTATTTGTAAATTAATGCCCAGTGCCGTCTTCATCATCTACCTATAATTTAAATACTTAATTTCAGTAGCATGTAGCTCATTAAAAATAGCAGGTTTATTTCTTTAAGGACTACAGAAATTTTATGAAGGTCAAAATTCAAATCATATATTAACACCGATTGTAAATATTTTATTTAGATACAAAAGTTATAATTCATCTTCCAATGATAATATCTCTTTAATGATTACCCGATAATTCCAATATCTCAATTTGAGTAGCAACATCTATTTCTTTAATATTACTTATCTTTGGAAAATCTATTATTGATAAAGTTTTTAAATTAGAATTTTTCGAAAGATCCCATAATGTATTCGCTATAGTGTTCCATTCAAGTGACAAAGCTTTAAGGTTTGTCAGTAATTCAATCGCTGCTAAATTTTCAACTTTTAAATCATAAATAAGCAAAAACTCTGGATTTACTAAAACAAAAAGATTTTGATTTCATACTCGGTTGGCTATTTAGTATTGCACACAATCTGACTATTGATTATTTAAGAAAAAATAAATATAGAAGATTCTTTAAGGAAGTATTTCCATTACAAAAAGACGATAAACCATTGCCAGAAGAAATAATCCAAATAAAAGAGGCATCATATGAACTTTATAAAGCATTAGGAGAAATCAAAGGTACATATAGGAAGGTGATCGTTTTAAGAAAAATCAAAGGTTTTTCTATAGAAGACACAGCAAAGATACTAGATTGGTCTGAGAGTAAAGTTAAATCCACTCTTTATAGAGCTATCCCAGTTCTGAAAAAGCAATTAAAAAAGGAGGGATACTTGTATGAAGAAACAATTTGAGGATACTGATTTTGATAGTTCCATACAAAAGTTGGATTCAGATATGATTTGGAATAAAACACAAAAACAAAAACTAAAAAACCGAATTTTAACTAGTATCGAAGAAAGTCAGCAACATGAAGATAATTCAAATTTTATGCTTTCAGCTCGAGATAATCAAAGAAGTTTGGCCATGAAATTAGTATATTCTTTTGCAGCATTAATCGTATTATTTGGATTATTTATTGGCTCAGCTTTCATCTCTCCAGCTATGGCCGAGATTGTATCAAAAATTCCTTACTTAAATAAAGTTTTTCAATCTGAACGAGTTAATCAAGTTATTTGGGAGGAGTTAGAAGAAAAAGGATATAAAATTAGTGGATTAAGTGGAAGAGGGGAGAATATGAGAGTCTATATCGATGGGTCTGAGCAGTATGTCCAAGATGTTCGTGAAGATGTAAAAAACATTGTTGAAAAGATATTGAAGTCAAGAGATTATGATAATTACAAAGTTGAGGTAATTAAGGATAATAACACTACTTATCAGCCAAGTCCAGAAACATTAAAGTTAGAAGAAGAAGCATTTAAAGTTGATGATGCTTTACAACAAGAGTTAAAAAAACATAATTATCCTGATGTAACGACCCAAGTAGGAACATTGAATGATTCAGGTAATCTATCTATTTATATTGGTATACCTAATACTGAAAAAAAACCTGAAGAAATAAAAGAATTAGTTCGCAATGTTATCAAAAAAATAACAAATAAAAAGTATACATTAACATTTGATGAAATTAATTTAAAGATAAGAAAGCAGGAGGAAAGATGGGGTGGAGTTATAGGAACAATTGTAGAAGGTTTATATAGTAAAAAGGAATTCCATGTGAAAGGTTTTTCATATTCAGCACATCCTCAGCCGATGACTTTATATATTAAGACTACTATATCGTCTTCAAATCCTGATAGTAAACAGCTTGGAATAAAAATTGAAAGTACGGTTAAGGAGTTTTTAGAATCTAAAGAGGTTAGAGAGATCATCAAAGATGATGAATATCAAATTATTGTTTACAGTAAAGATAAAAAGAAAATAAATTGATCAATGTTACATAGGCTTTACAACATTAAGTCGTAAAGCCTATTTCTTGTGCAATAATAAGGAATACGTATTTAATGAAAAAAATACTAAAAACATAATCTAAACTAAAGAAAAAGATTAAAGCTTAGGAGGTAAATATGAATAATTTTCTAGAATCTCCAACATTAGTAGGGAATAGAATTACGTTGAGACACATAATACCAGAGATAGACAGTCTCCCTTTTTTTTAACATTTTTCTTGAACCAGATATGCATTTATGGACAGGGAATACCATACCTAAAAATGAAAATGAAACCTATGAAATACTTAAAATGTATCGTGATTCAGATGAACTGATTTCGTGGTCGATTATTGAAAATATATCTAAAAAGTTTATCGGTACATATTGGATTGTTATACCGCAAGACAATGAAGAGAGAAGGATTATTCCTGGAGAAGCACAAAGAATTGGTAAAGAATATTGGAGAATGGGGTATACAAAAGAAGCCAGAAAATTAATATATGATTTTTCATTTTTGAAGCTAAAAGTTGAGGAAGTTCATGCGCAAGCTTGGAAGAATAATATTA
>NZ_JBALMO010000039.1:0-1496 GCF_036963345.1 Bacillus sp. JJ722 | reverse complement strand
CAGAAATAAAATTATACCCAAAACGAAATGAAGAGTTTTTACAAAATTACTACATACTAACCAAACAAAAATGGATGGAAATGAGAAACACTCTATAATTTTTTTTCTTGATAAAATGTGAATATTGGCACTTAATCATAGTGGGTGAGTTAGGTCAAAGAAATAGACATAAAGGAGATTGATAGATCAAAAACCTTATATAGATAATCCAATAAAACTATGTTCCAAATATTCAATAGAAGAAAAATATAAAAAGTTAACAACAGGGGTATTCCTAGTATTATTATGATACAAATCAAAAAAAATCATGTTAAAAAGTAGTCTCTGCTTAAAAAAAGAAAAAATAAAATTTCTGTAAAATTTATTAGATATTTATTTTTATATAATATCCTATCAACATAGCTTGAAAGGAGAAAATTATGAAAAAAATATTTAAAGTATTAAAAGTAATATTTGTATTGTTCATTGCCGTTATTTTGCTTGGATCTGTATCTGTGTTTATTTACCATAACTATCAGGTGGGTAAAGAGTCAGAATTAATTAAAAATAAGGGAAATTTAGTTGACTTTAATAACAAGAAAATAAATGTTTACAATGAGGGGAATGGTGAGGATACTTACGTATTTATGCCTGGGTCGGGGATAGCTGCTCCTATTTATGAACTGAAAGGATTATATAGTAAATTTTCAAAAGAGAATAAAATTGCAGTCGTTGAAAGAGGCGGATATGGATACAGCGATGTTTTTGACGATAATAGAGATATTGATATAATCCTAGAGCAATCAAGAAAAGCGTTGATTCAAAGTGGAAATAAACCTCCATATATATTAGTGCCACACTCGATGTCAGGATTAGAAGCTATTTACTGGGCGCAAAAATATCCAAATGAAGTTAAGGGCATCATTGGTTTAGATATTGGTTTACCTCAAGATTACGTAACTTATAAAATGGGGAGAGTAGATTCGTTAATAATTAGAGGGATGAACATTTTAACTAAATTGGGTGTTCATCGACTAGTTCCCTCTGCCACTTATGACCCTGAGGTGATAAAGCAATCATTTTTAACGGAAAATGAAAAAGAAATATTTAAAGCAATATCGTATAAACAAGCCTTTAATGATGATATGGAGGATGAGAGATTACAAATTTACGATAATGCTAAAAAATCAGTAGATCTTCCGATACCAAAAGAAACACCAATCTTATTTTTATCTGCGTATACTGATGAAAATAAAAACTCGAAATATACAAAGCAAAAAAATAAAAACTTTGAGGAGTTTGCAGAACAACTATACATATCTGACGTGAAAAAGATTAAAGGGAAGCACTCCATTTATTTATACGCTCCCGATGAAATATTTAATCTTGCCATGGATTTTATCAATAATAAAGTTGAAAAAAATGAAAGGTCTACGTGATGAAAGGATATAATATTTTAATTGTTGAAGATGATTTAATGATTGGCAATTTATTACGAAAAATATTGCAGCGTGAAG
>NZ_JBALMO010000038.1:0-1064 GCF_036963345.1 Bacillus sp. JJ722 | reverse complement strand
TTACATCCCTGGATTTTTACATAAAGAAAAAAGCCCTCACTTATTGTAAGGACTTTTTTTGCGCTCAGTTACGCGGGGTGCCATGACCCAAATGCTTCATTTCTGAAAAAAAGCGCTCAGTCGCGCAGGGTACTAGGACCCATATTGTTAATCCTATTATATAATAGTCACTTTTTATCCGCAAGAATTTTTTCCTTATTTTTTCCTAATTAACCACTAATTTACTTTTTAGAACTTCTAACTCTAAGATCGTTTTACTATGGTTCCTTTTTTCCTGTTCCAAAGCTATCTCTAATTCGCAATATCTTTTATAAGTCACTGGCATAATCTTTTCAATTAGAACTTGATCAATTTTATCTAACGTTATTGACTGAACCTTAACATTTTGTCCTTCCTTAGAATGCTGATACAAAATTCTATTTTTATCTATGGCTCTAATGTCATTTAGACAAATGGCTGATTGATGTCTTAGCCCATCATTTTCATCTACATCAATATGGAAATCATCCCCTGTACAATATTTTCCAGTAGAAATAGGGGCTATAATAACCCAATTTAAAAGACTTTCATATAAAATAACCGCGGGATGAATAAATGTAAGTTCCTTATTGAAATGTCTAAATAGTTCTACCTCTACAAGATGTCCTCTATCAAGGTGACCACTAAAGGGACTTTTTAATCTTTCCTTTTTATCGTCTAAATACCGTTTAGCTCCCATCAACCACATTATCCCATAATCCTGCTTCGTGCTCATTAAGTAATTGAATAATTCATCCATTAATGCCTTAGAATCAAGAATTGATTCTACATCCTCTTTCATCTTTGGTATAGGAACTTTCCCCTTTAGAACCTTAAGTTTCCCCTTATATTTTCCTATTTTCACTTATACCCCTCCATCACTCTAACATTCAAATATATATTTTGGATAGGCTACACTAAGTTGGACAGATAAAATAAGGGCTTGTAAACTTAGACTATTAACTTAATATGACACGTCAACGTCGAACTTTTACACCCGAATTTAAACTGCAATTAGTGAAACTTCATGAAAATGGTAAATCTCG
>NZ_JBALMO010000037.1:48066-73709 GCF_036963345.1 Bacillus sp. JJ722 | reverse complement strand
GCTTTGTTAGCTCTCCGAAGTAGGTTACGTGAAATATATAAACCTGCTGATTATGTTAGAATACCTCTATTTGGCGCTTTCGGTATAGATGAAACCCATGTATCTTCTTAAAAATCTAAAGAATTACTTTCTCATCAATCAAACAAAAATAACAAATAGGACTTATTGGACAACCCATTTTTTATTAATTATTTTTGAACCGCGTAGCTGTCTCTTGATAATTGTTTGCGGTCTGTTACTTTACCGTTTTTTACCGTTTCTAAATAGGTAACACTCTTCGTTGCGTTAGAATCATGACTTACGATAGAGCTTGATAATTGGTATGATGTGTTCGCCGGCTTAGCCTCATTAGCAGCATAAATCGTGAAAGTAACAGATGAAGAGCCAACTGTTCCCTCAATATAGATCGGGCTATCATAATGATTTGTAAATTTTAAATCTTTATATGGATAAGCGATTGCTGCATCGTGACCGATTGGAACATACCCAACTTGCATACTATGATTATATCGAACATCAGGTGTTATCCCAGCTTTAATAATAGCATTATATAAAGTTGTACTTACTTGGCAAACACCGCCTCCTAAACTATCAACTACTTTACCATTTAAAAAGGAACCTGCGGCTTTATAACCTTTATCAGCAGTTGTGTTGCCAACATAATCATTAAAGCTAAAGCTTTCACCAGGCATTAATAAGTAGGAATTAATTGTTTCAGTTGCTAATCTAATATTTGTGTTACGATTATATGCATTTGCAGAATAGCTAGTTGTAAACGTACCAATTTTCTTTTGAACTGGTTCAAGTTTTTCTTTTGTTATCGGCGCATCAATTTCTTTGATAGATGCCGTTACAGCTATATCTTTCTTATTGTTTTTTTGAAGTGCTTCGAACAGGTCGTGCTGAACTTGTTTTTGATCAATTTCAAAACCTTTTTTCTCTTTCGTAATGTTTACATTCCCATTATTGATGGTGATCGAAGCATTAGTTGGTTTTGTCTTCATTTCTTGTTCAATGGAATTTATCCATTGGTTCAGTAATTTTTCGTCAACAGTATATGTAAGTGGATAATTTTTTCCATCTTCTTTAGTAATTAATGAAAATTGTTTTAGTAGTTTTTTATTTTTTCCATATTGATAGGCTTTAGCGATGGTTTTATCCAGATCATATTGTACGCCGATATCTTTCAATTGCTTTTGATAAATTTTGTCCTTAACATGAACGGTAAGATTAATTTGATTATATTTATCTGTAATTCTAGCTAAATCTTTAATGGCCTCTTGCTTTGTTTTTGATGATAAATCATGGTTTTCGATTTTAACGTTAGGAAAAAACGCTTTATCATATTTTTTTACTGTAAATGATACGTAGGAATAAGAAGCTCCTACAATGGCAAACAACGCAAAAACAGTAGCAATGATCCAAATGTATTTTTTCTTCATAATTCTATATAATGCCTCCGTGAAAATAATTATTTTTTCGATTAATTCAAGTATAGAAATAACCGACAATTATTACAATAGTATTACTAATATTTCATTTTGATGACAGTGTTTTTTTTATAAAGAAATGTAAAGTGCAATAGTATATGTATATGAACGAGATTCAAAATCATAATAAAAAAAATCCGATTGCTAATATGCAATCGGATTTTTTTTAGGCTATTACTCTTCAACTGGTACCCAATCGTATGCCCAGCGTTCGATGCTATCGAATACTGGTCTGAGAGCTTGCCCTTTTTCAGTTAATGAGTACTCGATTCGTACGGGTGTTTCAGGATATACATCTCGTTTGACAAGACCTGCTTGCTCTAAATCTTTTAATCGATCTGATAATACTCGACCACTAATTGGAAGAGAGGATTCAATTTCACTAAAACGCTGAGGACCACCGTTTTGTAATTGATATATGATTAGTCCAGTCCAACGTTTACTGATGATTTCCATTGCTTTCTCGAATCTCGGACATAAATCTGAATGATACATTTAACATCACTCCTATTGTGAATATTATACCCGATTCTTACAAAAAATAAAAATATTACTTTTTAAAAATTAATTACTTGACGTTTGTATGTTATCAATATATACTAACTTACATAAAGTAACTAACTTGTTGCGAGTAAAGAAGGGTGAACATAGATGGGATTCCATACAAAGCCGAATTTATATATTCGCGATGTAACACTAAATGTAAGCGATATAAAAAATTCACTTCTTTTCTATCAAGATTTCTTAGGATTTAAAGTGTTAGAACAAGGAGAACATACTGCTATACTCACAGCTGATGGGGTAACGCCGTTAATTAAGCTGAATGTACCGCAAGATGTGACTCCAAAACAACCTCGTACAACAGGTTTGTATCACTTTGCGATTCTATTACCATCGCGAGCTGTATTAGGAAAATTCCTTCTTTATTTAGTGAAGCACCAATTTGAAATTGGAGCTGCCGACCATTTAGTAAGCGAAGCCCTCTATTTCTCAGATCCAGATGGCAATGGTATTGAAGTGTATTATGATCGGCCTGCTGACACATGGGCATGGAATAATGAACAAGTAGCGATGACAACTGATCCATTGGATGGTGAAGGGGTATTAGCTGCAGGTGATGGATTAGAGTGGAATGGAATGCCAGCTGATACAGTAATGGGACATATTCATTTACATGTGTCTAATCTTCAAAAAGCGAGTATATTCTATAAGGATGTACTTGGGTATCAGGTGGTTAGTGAGTTTGGGGGTCAAGCGCTTTTTCTTTCAACAGGAAAATACCACCACCACGTTGCCATAAACACATGGAATGGTACAGGAGTACCGGCAGAGAATAGTGTAGGACTAAAAGAATTTGCAATTGATCTACCGAATGAAGAGTATAAGCAAAAAGTGATTCATGCTTTACAAGCAAGAGGTTTAGCTTTTCATGAAGAAGACGGTATTCTGCGTACAAATGATCCTTCAGGCAATAAGATTGCCATGTATTTATGAAATAATAAACATATAAAAGGAGATTATTAACATGTCAAAAGATTTTTATAGTGCTTTAAAAGACAGACGTTCACTTTATGTAATCAGCAAGGAGTCACCAGTTTCTGACGAAAGAATTCAAGAAGTTGTTGAGTTTGCTGTGAAACATGCACCATCTGCATTTAACTCACAAAGCTCTAGAGCAGTAGTTCTATTAGGTGAACAAAGTGACAAGTTCTGGAACATTACAACAGAAACTCTACGTAAAATTGTTCCTGCAGAAAACTTTGCAAGCACTCAAGAGAAAATGGATATGTTCTCAGCAGGTTATGGAACTGTTTTATTCTTCGAAGATCAAGCAGTTGTAGAAAAATTACAAGCAGATTTCAGCCTTTATGCTGATAAATTCCCAACGTATTCAGCAGAAACTTCTGGTATGGTTCAATTAATTGTATGGGCTGGACTTGAAGCAGAAGGATTTGGAGCGACACTACAACATTATCAACCACTTATTGATGATGAAGTGAAGAAAGAATGGAATATTCCAGCTTCATGGCAATTACATGCGCAAATGCCATTTGGTAAACCAGTAGCACCAGCAGGCGAAAAAGAATTCGCGTCAATTGCTGATCGTGTGAAAGTGTATAAATAATAATAGTTAAGAAAAAGACGAGTGCTAAATCGCTCTCGTCTTTTCATTGTATTTCAAGTAGCTTTAAAAACCTGCAATAACTAATATGGTAATTGTAGTAATGACTACTAAGATTAAACCAGCCACTATAATCCATGTTATTGGATTTCCGAAATTGACTGTCCAACCACTTCCAAATCGTTTCTCAACAAATATTGAAGCATCATTTTGATTCATATAGAATAGTCCAGCCCTCCAATACTCATCTTCGTTTCTGCTACGAAAAGGGGTATCTTCGTCGGAAGAAACATTCATTCTGCTTCCACCTTGCCCAGTTGTAATCGAAAGGTAAACAGCCCATATTAACTGAATACCTGTTGATACATAAATAAGAATTGAGAGAATAGGCCCCGTAATAAGTTGTAGCATTGATAATTGTACAATTAAGAAGAGTAGAGCTATGAATACACTTGTGCCAATAATAAAGCTGGACCATCTGCGTCGAAAGAGGAGATTTTGTTGTAATGATTTATTAGGATTTGCAGCATTGATTTGTTGCTTCGCATTTCGAATTGATTGATTGATGCCATAGAACATAGCCGTTAATAATAGCTGTAAAAAAGGGAAAATCGCTATTCTACCAACTGTTTTATTACTATAAGCATCCGCCTGACCTTTGAAATTAAAGTGAGTAGGAATCTGAGAGGGGGCATCACCATATAAAAGGATTGTTATAATCACGGTTCCAACAGTAATTGCGAGTGGTAAGAGAAACCATGTATTTGACTGAATTACTTGTTCATTGCGGAAGTTTGTTTGAATCATAACTCGTTCTTGTCTCTTATCTTTGAACCATTGTTGCTTATGTTGCCAATGTTTCATTTGCTTGTGCGAATGGTAGTAGAAGAGTATTGGAAAGAATATTATTACAATTGCAGAAAAAGCAATAAGGGCGCCTGTTTTTTCTTTTGAGGTAATGAAAGATAAACCAATTGCCATAATGATTAAGAAAAAGATGGACGTTATGCTTGATTGCTTTGCATATTTTTTTCGTAGTTTCTTAACAACTGTATGGTTGTATTCTGTTTCGGGAATGGTAACACCGAATTGTTCTGTCCTTCTTGAAAGGTAAGGTGTTGCAGCTAGCATGATAATAGTAGGTAATAAGGACAGAGTAATTACAATGAGTTCAAACGTCTTCATTTTTTATTTCCTCCTTTTTGAATATCTACATAAACATGTTGAACTTGTGCTAGTAAATCTTCTACTGAAAGTCCACGACAGATTGCCTCTACTAAGATGGGGCGCATGGCTGTATTTAATTGGTTGAGATAACTTTCATCTGCTTTAGGGACGCCATCGGGATGAATGATTGCACCTTTTTTTCGATGAATTTGAATAGCATTTTGTTGCTTTAGTTGTTGATAGGCTTTATTTACTGTCAGCATGTTAACGCCGAGATCACTAGCAAGCGAGCGAACGGCTGGTAATTCATCACCAGGTTTTAATGTACCTGTTGCAATACCTTCCATAATAGCGTGTACGAGCTGTGTATAGATTGGAATATCTGATTCGAAGTTTAGTTGTATCCACATTATTATTCATCACGCTTTCTGTTTTACTTGTTATATATATAGTATAACAAGTAATGCTTAAAAGGTCACGAATATTTTGAAAATAGTATATTATTTTTGAATAAAAATGAATAATGCAATAAAATAAAGTATGAAAGGGGTAGATGCTATGATTGAAAAAGAATATTTGCGAGTGATTAAAGAACGTTTTCGTCATGTAAAGAAAATGGGAGAAGAAGCAATGAATCAAGTAAGTGATAGCGCTATTTTCTGGAGTGATAATGACGATTCAAACACCATTGCAATTATTGTGAAACATATGAGTGGAAATATGATTTCACGTTGGACAGATTTCTTCACAACAGATGGTGAAAAGGATCGTGATCGAGAAAGTGAATTTTCTCAACATTTTATGAGTCGTCATGAAGTAATGCATTATTGGGAAAGTGGCTGGAAAGTTTTCTTTGATGTCCTTGATCATTTAAAAGAGGACGATTTAATGCGCGTTGTTACCACATATAATGAGCCTCAAACTGTAATTGAAGCAATAGAAAAGCAGATGTTCCATTATTCATATCATGTGGGACAAATTGTTTATCTTGCCAAACAAATATCCTCCGATCAATGGAATTCTCTGAGTATTTCGCGTAAAAAATAATGATTTCTTAATTTACACTTCTTTATTCAAATCCCCCAAAAGGAGCCATTTTACATGAAAGTTTTTGAACAATACTTCATATTGGCCTTGGTGGAAGTGCCACCGTTCATGGTGGCACGGGCTTCTTAGAAAGTTGAATGTTAAGTTGAAGCGTAATTAGAAGCGGATATAATTTGCGGATTCCAATTGCAGAAGTTAAGTCACAATGACTTTGCAAGAAGTTATAATGAATGGACAATGTTATAATTTGGTGCAAGAGATCGGACACTTGAAGAAATGTACTTGATGAAAGAACGTAGGTGAGTTTAACGTGAGAACGAGCATACTCAAAATTTTAGAAAAAATTGAGCAAGACTATGACATAAAAGTATTGCTTGCGGTTGAGTCAGGGAGCCGTAGCTGGGGCTTTCATTCTTTAGATAGCGATTATGATGTTCGCTTTATTTATATACATAAGCAAGACTGGTATTTATCCATTGATGCCAAACGTGATGTGATTGAGATACCCATAAATAATATGTTAGATATCAACGGGTGGGATATAAGGAAGGCGTTAAATTTATTAAGAAAGTCCAACCCTTCATTGCTAGAATGGATTTCTTCTCCAATCGTTTACAGAGAAGACGTTTTATTTATGGAGCAATTAAGAGCAGTAAAAGAATGCGCTTTTCAATCAGAAACCTGCTTGTATCATTATTATAAAATGGCAAAAACTAATTATAGTCATTCGTTGAAGCAGCATACAGTGAAAATTAAAAAGTATTTCAATGTGCTTCGTCCACTACTAGCATGTATGTGGATTGAACAAAACAATTCAGCACCACCAGTTGAGTTTGAAAAGTTAGTACAACATATCATTAAAGACGAATCTTTATTGGAGGCTATTTGTCAGCTTCTAAAACAAAAACGAGACAATAGTCAATCTGAAATTAAGCCGAAAATAGCAGTAATAAATGCGTTTATTGAACGTGAACTCGAACGTTTGATACCCGTGTTAAAACAGCAAAAGCAATCACATATTGTTTCATCTGAAGTACTTGATCAATTATTTCGTCAAACATTGCAATATGTATGGAAACAATAAGTAGTATGACAATTTTATATCTTATACATAAAGTAACTTGCTTATTATAAATATTGATAGCAAGTGCTTTTTTATTTTCTGTAACATCATAAGTAATGGATAATTACTGTAAAATAGTAGTAAATGGAAATGGAGGGGTAGAGATTTGGTGAAAAAAGTAAAAATGTATAGTGTGATATTTTGCTTGTTATTACTAATTTTTGTACCGTTAAATTCAACGGAACTATTCATCTCAGAGGCAAATGCTCAAACTAATCCATTCGGGGGAAAGATCAACAATATTTTACAGAACAGTGACCTAAAAGGAAATATGGTTGGGGTTAGTGTTCGAAATGCAACTAATGGAAAAGTTATTTACGAGAAAAATGGATCTGTCCGCTTACGCCCAGCTTCCAATATGAAGCTCATCACAGCTGCAACAGCTTTGAAAACATTAGGTCCTAAGTATACTTTTTCAACAGAAGTGCTTAGTGATGGTTCTCAGAAAGGGAAAGTGTTATCAGGTAATCTTTATTTAAAAGGTAAGGGTGATCCAACACTATTAGAAAAGGATTTTCAAGAATTAGCACTGAAATTAAAACAAAAAGGTATTACAAGAATTAAAGGGAATTTAGTTGGCGACGATACATGGTATGATAAAGAGCGATACGCCATTGATACACCTTGGAGTGATGAGCAAGAATACTACGCCGCAGGAATCTCAGCTTTAACGGCTTCACCAAATGAAGATTATGATGCGGGAACTGTCATGGTTAATGTAAAACCACAATCTCCAGGGGAAATGGCTTCAATATCGGTAACACCTAAAACAAACTATGTCCAAATACATAATAAGGTTAAAACCGTGAATAGTAGTGCTAAGAAAAATATTACGATTACACGTCAACATGGAAATAATAAGATTACAATAGAAGGTACGATACCAGCAGGAAGTTCACCAGATAAATCTTGGGTAGCAGTATGGGAACCAACAGGATATGCGCTAAACTTATTTAAAACGGCTCTACAAAAACAAGGGATTACTATAGATGGCAAAGTAACGACAGGAAATACTCCGCAAAAAGCACGGGTATTAGCAGCGGATCGTTCGATTCCATTATCAAAATTGGCTGTTCCGTTTATGAAATTAAGCAATAATACACATGCCGAAATGTTGATTAAAGAAATGGGAAAGGTGAAAGCTGGTGAAGGAAGTTGGGAGAAAGGGCTTAAATTCGTAAAAGGCCAATTACAAGGGATTGGAGTAAATGGAAATACCATTTTAATGAGAGACGGATCTGGTTTATCTCATGTCAATTTAGTATCACCAAATGAATTAACTAGTCTCTTATATAATGTACAAGATGAAACCTGGTTCCCAGCATTTAAAAATTCATTGCCTATTGCAGGAAACAGCAATCGTATGATTGGTGGAACATTAAGAAATCGTATGAAAGGTACTGCAGCAGAGGGGAAAGTTATTGCAAAGACAGGTAGTATCACATCTGTATCGTCATTATCTGGATATGTAACAACGCAGAGTGGTGCTAAACTTGCATTTTCTATTATCATCAACAACACTGTAAATGAAGATAATTTAAGGAAGGTTGAAGATCAAATTGCAGTAGCATTGGCTCAATATTAACGGTTTGTTCATTATTATATGTTGTGTAAAGCTATGTGTAGGCAAAGCTGTTTTGTTTTTTTAGAATCCGGATTGGATTTCTGAAACAAAGCGGCTCATATTCCTGATACATAGCTTTTTTTGATCTTGCTGTACTATTTGTAATGACTAAGTGAAATTCTAGGGTACTTCATCAGCTACTTGTTCTAGTAAATCTATGAAGATGCCTAGCGTAGAGATATTTTCCTAAAGATCATCTATACCAAGAATTATTGATATGAAAATTTTATCCCGTTCAAACTGGCGCTAAGACTCCCACTTCAAAACGAAAGTAAAAGCGAAGACGTTTAAGTGGGAGATTAAGCGCCAGTAAGAACCCGATTGGTTCAACTAATAATCGGTGGGGGATGGACGAAAACCCCCACCGATTAAAGTTTCACTTTATTATTTTCAGAGGAGTTTGTATAAAGTAAAGGTTAAAAATAGTTAGAATTTATCGTAAGTTTAACAACAATATGAACTATTATTGATATAATTATTAATAAGTAAAAAGTGATTGATAGTTCATTTTGGGGAAAGGGGAATTTCATATGTTCCAAGCATCCATAGTCATTGTTGAAGATGATGTTATAATGTCGGAAGTATTGAGCTTTTACTTGAGAAAAGAAGGTTATGATGTAAAGACTTTTGAAACTGCGGAGGAAGCTTGGCTACAGATTCGAAAAAAATTTCCCAATCTTATATTATTAGATGTAAATTTACCGGGACAAACTGGTTTTGAATTGGCAAAGAAATATCGCGAAATTAACCAGGATGGGGTTCTAATCTTTCTAACTGGAAATAGTGCGATTGAAGAAAAGTTAATGGGCTTTCAGGTTGGCGGTGATGATTATATTACAAAGCCTTTTGATGTTGAAGAACTTCTAGCAAGAGTGAAGGTACATTTAAAGAAAGAACAAGCACTCCAGGAAGTGAAACCAAAAGATTACATGAATATAGGGGAATTACGGTTGGACTTACGGAATAAAGAAGTATCTAAAAATCAAAAAGAAGTACCGTTATTTGTTAAGGAGAAGAAGTTGTTGTTCTTCCTAGCCAGTAACTATGATCAAGTATTCAGTGCTGAGGATTTATTTGAATTAGTTTGGGGCTTAGATTCAGATGCGGAGCTCAAAACCGTTGCGGTACATATAAGTAATTTACGAAAGAAACTTGAAACTGATCCGAAGCGATCGGAATATCTTCATACCGTAAGAGGTTTCGGGTATAAATTTTTCTATAAACCAAATTAGTTTGTAATGTAGGAGAAATCAATGAAAAGAGAACTACATTCATTTACTAATACAATCTATACACGATATCAGCACAAATTTATGTGAACTGTCGCATAATGATTTGTGCTTATTTGTATTGGATAAAATACAAGTTTTGAAGTTAAAGAAGGTTTAAGATGAAATCTTATAATTTTTTTGATATATTTATTGAAATATTATACAATTACATTATTCTACTAATAAGCTACATTAAATTAATAGTTGAATATGTATGTAAATGAATATTATGTTAATGGAACGAAGGAGGAATAATCAGTCAAAAACCCCTTTGTTATCAATATTCGCTTACCCTACCATATAATTATTTTTATAAGGTAACTAAGCATATTGTTAAATTAAGATAAGGTAGTAAGATTAATAGTTAGAAAATAAAAAATATTCAAAAAGTTATTCTTGGAAAAGGGGGCATATTATGAAATTATATATGTCAGTTGATATGGAAGGTATTACGGGATTAGTTGATTATTCTCATGTTTTTTCTGATAAACATAACTATGAACGCAGTCGGAAAATCATGACCAATGAAGCGAATGCTGTCATTACATCGGCATTTGAAGAAGGATGTAATGAAGTAATTGTCAATGATAGTCATTCGAAAATGAACAACTTATTAATTGAAGAACTACATCCAGAAGTGAAGTTGATTTCTGGGGATGTAAAACCATTCTCCATGGTCCAAGGGTTGGACGCCTCTTTTGGTGGAGCCATCTTCGTAGGGTATCATGCTAGAGCATCCGCTAGAGGAGTAATGGCTCATACGATGGTGTTCGCCGTTAAAAGAATGTACATAAATGATGTTGAGATTGGTGAATTGGGTTTTAATGCGTATGTTGCTGGTCATTTCGGTGTTCCTGTTATTATGGTAGCCGGTGATGATGGAGCAGCTAAAGAAGCAGAAGCTCTTATTCCTAATGTCATCACAGCAGTAGTGAAAGAAACTACATCACGATCCTCAGGCATCTCAATCACACCTACCAAAGCAGCAGAATTATTAAAGAAACAAACGGCTCAAGCATTAGCTAATAGCCATAATATGAAGCCTTTAACACCTCCAGAAAATCCACTACTCACCATTGAATTCACAAACTATGGACAAGCAGAATGGGCAAATCTTATGCCAGGCACTCAAATAATCGAAGGAACAACATCTGTGACTTTTCAAGCGAAAGATATTCTAGAAGCATATCAAGCAATGCTTGTTATGACGGAATTAGCAACCAACACAACTTTTTGCTAGGAAGTGGTTCTATTGAGAAATTATATAATTAAAAGATTTCTAGCGATGATAGCTACGTTATGGTTAATTGCGACGTTAACTTTTTTCTTAATGCATGCAATCCCTGGTTCACCATTTAACCAAGAGCGTGGAACTAGTGAAGCGATTCAAAAGAATTTAATGTCTTTTTATCATTTAGATGAACCGTTACCAGTGCAATATTTATTTTATTTAAAATCGTTAGTTACGCTTGATTTTGGACCATCCATTGTAAAGTCTACCCAAGATGTGAATAGCATGTTAAGCGGAGGTTTTCCTGTTTCATTTGAATTAGGTTTCATTACGTTACTTGTAGCAACTATATCAGGAATCACACTAGGTGTAATCGCAGCTCTTCGGCATAACGGCATTGTCGACTACTTAGCTATGACGATTGCGGTGTTAGGTATTTCTATTCCTAACTTTGTATTAGCTACTTTGCTTATTCAGCAATTTGCGGTAAATCTTCAATGGTTGCCAGCTGCTACATGGACAAGTCCGGCTCATATGGTTCTGCCGACACTTGCTTTAGCAACTGGTCCTATGGCAATTATTGCCCGATTAACACGGTCTAGCATGCTCGAAGTATTAACCCAAGACTATATTAAGACTGCAAAAGCAAAAGGATTATCCCCAGTGAAAATCGTTATGAAACATGCGTTAAAGAATGCACTATTGCCCGTGGTGACGGTACTCGGGACATTGGCAGCTAGTATTTTAACAGGTACGTTTGTCATTGAAAAAATATTTGCTATTCCAGGCATGGGAAAATACTTTGTTGAAAGCATTAATACGCGAGATTATCCCGTTATTATGGCAACGACTGTGTTTTATGGTGGCATATTAATTATCATGCTTTTCTTAGTGGATATTGCGTATGGCATATTAGATCCTCGTATCAAATTACATAAAAAGGAGGGGAAATAATGGCTACTAATCAACAGCAAGCACCATCTAATGTAATTCCGGATGAATGGTTTCAACCCTCCAAACAAGATTCAGAGAAACTTGAAGCTGTCGTAAGACCAAGTCAATCCTACTGGCAAGATTCATGGAGAAGATTGCGAAAAAATAAATTAGCTATGACAGGGTTGTTTTTCTTAATTGCCTTAATACTTATGGCAATTATTGGACCAATTATTTCTCCCCATAGTGTAGATAAACAAGTTTTGTCTCAGCAAAATCTACCCCCATCTACTGAACATTGGTTTGGTACGGATGATCTTGGAAGAGATGTTTTTACTCGTACATGGTATGGGGCTAGAATTTCCTTATTCGTAGGGATAATGGCTGCATTAATAGATTTTATGATTGGCATTATTTATGGAGGAATCGCAGGTTATAAGGGTGGTAGAACGGATACAGTCATGATGAGAATTGTAGAAGTGCTATATGGTTTGCCTTACTTACTTGTTGTCATTCTATTAATGGTAGTGATGGGGCCGGGTCTTATGACTATTATTCTAGCACTCACCTTTACCGGATGGGTAGGCATGGCGCGAATTGTAAGGGGCCAAGTTCTCCGAATAAAAAATTATGAATTTGTACTTGCATCTAAAACATTTGGTACAAGCACAAGTCGTATAATTCGAAAAGATTTAATTCCAAATACGATGGGACTTATTATCGTACAAATGACTTTAACTGTCCCAAGTGCAATTTTTGCAGAAGCTTTCTTGAGCTTCTTAGGGTTGGGCATTCAATCTCCCTTAGCTAGTTGGGGATCAATGGCGAATGATGCATTACCTGTTATTCTTTCAGGTCACTGGTGGCGCTTGTTCTTCCCAGCGTTATTTATATCTCTAACGATGTTTTCATTCAATGTTCTAGGTGACGGCTTACAAGATGCGCTCGATCCGAAGCTTAGGAGGTAAAAACATATGACAAAGATTCTTCAAATAGAAGATTTGCATGTTCGCTTTAAAACATTTGGCGGGGAAGTACAAGCTGTACGTGGAGTAACCTTTGATTTATACAAAGGAGAAACATTGGCGATTGTAGGTGAATCAGGGTGTGGAAAAAGCGTTACGTCACAAAGTATTATGCGCTTAATTCCTACTCCCCCTGGTCGAATTCATCATGGAAGAATTCTCTTTAAAAATAAGGATTTAACGAAGGTACCTGAGAAAGAAATGCGAGATATTCGCGGTGTGGATATTTCAATGATCTTTCAAGATCCTATGACAGCGTTGAATCCAACTTTGACCATTGGCGACCAAATGACAGAAGGAATTCGTCATCATGAAGGGATTTCAAAGCAAGCAGCACGAGAAAAAGCATTAGAGATGATGAAACTTGTTGGCATTCCAAGCCCAGACATTCGTATGAAACAATACCCTCATGAATTCAGTGGTGGGATGCGCCAGCGAATTGTCATTGCAATGGCGCTTGTTTGCGAGCCCCATGTGTTAATTGCTGATGAACCAACAACCGCACTTGACGTAACTATTCAAGCACAAATTTTAGATTTGTTTAAAGATATTCAGAAGCGTACTAGCGTAAGTATTATATTAATCACCCATGATTTAGGTGTTGTAGCTTCCGTGGCCGATCGTGTTGTCGTAATGTATGGTGGCAAGATCGTAGAAGAAGGCACGCGGAGAGATATTTTCTATCAACCACAGCACCCATATACGAAAGGCTTACTTTATTCTGTGCCACGACTTGACACTATTGGTAAAGAACTAACACCCATCCCAGGAACGCCGCCAGACTTGTTCTCGCCACCTGTTGGTTGTGCTTTTGCAGCAAGATGTCCACATTCCATGATTGTTTGTGAAAAAATCCAACCAAATAAGACGAGCATTAGTGAACATCACCATGTTGATTGTTGGTTAATGGATGAAAGATCAAAAGGGTAGTTTGAATTACCAAATAGATAGAGAAAAAGGATGAGGAGGTTTTTGTATGAAGAAAGTTTGGTCTTTACTGATGGTTGCTATGTTAGTGTTTGTAATGGCAGCTTGTACAGCAAATGAAAAAGCTGGAACAACAGACAAAAAAGAAGATGGAGATAGTAAGGGAACAACAAAGAAAGTATTGAACTTAAATAATGGTGATGTACCGACATCATTTGATCCACCAAAAGGTTTTGACTCAATTTCTTATAATGCGCTTAATAACTTAATGGAAGGATTATTACGTTTAGATGAGAAACATAATCCGTCACCTGGAATTGCAGAGAAGTGGGATGTATCTGAAGATGGGAAAGTATATACGTTCCACCTTCGCGATACGAAATGGTCAAATGGTGATCCTGTTACAGCAGGGGACTTTGAATATGCTTGGAAGCGTATGTTAAATCCGAAAGCAGCTTATCCAACTGCATTCTTAGCCTATTTCATTAAAGGTGCAGAGGAATATAATGCTGGAAAAGGCAAAATTGAAGATGTTGCGGTAAAAGCAGTAGATGAAAAAACACTTGAAGTGACATTAGTCCAACCGCAAGCTTATTTCTTATCTGTCATTACAAATCCAGCTTTCTTCCCGGTAAATGAGAAAGTAGATAAAGCAAATTCGGAATGGTTTAACTCAGCTGAAACCTTCGTTTCAAACGGACCTTTCGTTCTGACTGAATGGGATAAAGCTAGCCATTTCAAATATGAAAAGAATAAGCAGTATTGGGATGCAGATACAGTTAAACTCGATGAAGTTAACTGGGCAATTGTAAATGATAAAAACACAGAATATCAAATGTTCCAAAACGGTGAGTTAGATAAAACAGATGTTCCTGCAGAGTTAGCTGATCAATTATATAAAGAAGGCAAAGTACAAGTAGATGAACAAGGTGGCTTATACTTCTATCGTTTAAATGTAAACCAAGAGCCATTCCAAAATAAAAATATCCGTAAAGCTTTCGCTATGGCGATTAATCAACAAGAAATTGTTGACTTTGTATCTAAAAATAAAGAAAAACCAGCTTATGGATTCGTTTCTTACGGATTACAAGATAATAGCGGCAAGGATTTCCGTGAAACAAATGGCGATTTATTAAAAACAGATATTGAAGAAGCGAAGAAATTATTGAAGAAAGGCATGGAAGAAGAAGGATACAAAACACTTCCACCTGTAACCCTAACGTATAGCACAAGCCCAGTTCATCAAAAATATGCTGAAACTGTTCAACAGATGCTAAAGCAAAACCTAGGCGTTGATGTGAAATTAGCAAATATGGAATTCAATGTATTCGCTGAGCAACAAAAAGCATTGAAGTTTCAATTCTCTCGAAGCTCATTCTTAATGGATTATGCTGATCCAGTAAATGCACTTGAAAGCTTCCAAACAGGACATTCTATGAACCGTACTGGTTGGACCAACCCAAAATATGATGAATTAATCAAGAAAGCTAAACTTGAAGGCGATGAAGCTAAGCGTTTCGCAATGCTTTATGAAGCAGAAAAAATCCTAATGGATGAAGCACCAATCATTCCAATCAACTTCTATAACTTACCGTACATTTTAGCGGATGGAGTAACAGGTATCCTGTATCATCCTGTAGGTTACTTAGAATTGAAGTGGGCTGATAAGAAGTAATTTAGTTTTCGCTTTTCTATTAATAAGGGATGTTCGTAACATATGAACATCCCTTATTATCATACATTTGAGTAAATGCAAAACGAGGAGGTATCCTGATGTTAATAAAACCACCTATGTTAAACAAAGGTGATGTTGTAGGCGTGATTGCCCCAGCAAGTCCACCGAATCAAGAAAATTTACAACGTGGTATTGCTTATCTAGAAAGTTTAGGGTTGCAAGTAAAAGTCGGAGAACATGTTTATAAAGAGTATGGTTACTTAGCCGGTAGTGATGATGACAGATTAGCAGACTTTCATAACATGTTTGCGAATTGTGAAGTAAAGGCCATCGTAAGTGCAGGTGGAGGCTACGGTACAGGACGCATTGCTTCTAAAATTGATTATGATTTGATTCGAAACAATCCAAAGATTTTCTGGGGATATAGCGATCTAACTTTTTTGCATACGGCGATACGTCAGTGTAGTCAATTAGTAACTTTTCATGGGCCCATGCTAGCATCGGATATTGGTAAAGCAGATTTTCAAGAGGTATCATCACGATTCTTTCAACAGTTGTTTCATATGAATAATTTAACTTACGATGAAAGTATTTCACCGATTGAAACGCCAATTGAAGGTATAGCGACAGGTGAGCTAGTAGGAGGAAATTTATGTTTATTAGTAAGCACTTTAGGTACATCTTTTGAAATTGATACAACAGATAAAATCCTCTTTATTGAAGATGTTAATGAGGAGCCACGGAACATTGATCGGATGTTAAATCAATTGTATATGGCTGGTAAGTTAACAAATATTACGGGGTTTGTAGTAGGCGATTTTCATAATTGTGTACCAGGAAACAGAGTACAAACTTTAACATTAGAAGAAGTTTTGCAGTATTATATCGCCTTAGTAAAGAAACCAACATTGAAAGGGTTGAAGATGGGGCATTGCTCTCCACATGTTGGAATTCCTTTAGGCACAAGAGCTAAATTATGTACGGAACATAAACAATTAACAATAGAAAGTGGCGTTTGCACATATTAAAGGCCAGTGCAAGTTTAATATTTACGGAGGCTCACAATGATCATAAGAGATATTGAAACATTTCCATTATCCGTACCTTTAATAAAACCATTTAAAACGGCGCTTCGTACAGTTGTGACAGCCGAAAGTATTGTGGTGAAAATCAGCTGTGATAACGGCATAGTAGGTTGGGGGGAAGCACCTCCTACCCACGTAATCACAGGAGATAGTTTAGCGAGTATTAAAGGAGCTATTGAAACTATTTATAAACCTTTTATAGTTGGAAAAAATCTATTACAATATGAAGCTCTATTTCAAGATTTGCATGCAACTTTAGTCGGGAATAGTAGTGTAAAAGGCGCTTTAGATATGGCCTTATATGATTGTTTGGCACAGTATAGCGGCTTGCCACTCTATCAATATTTAGGTGGCAATCAAGATGAAATTGAAACAGATTTCACAGTCAGTGTAAATGACCCTGAAGAAATGGGGGAAGACGCGAAACGTTATGTGGCAGAAGGTTTTAATGTATTGAAAGTAAAAGTCGGTAAAGATGATGTGGCAACAGATTTAAAACGTATTAAAGCCATTCGCCAGGCGGTAGGAGATGACATTAAGTTACGCCTTGATGCTAATCAAGGGTGGTCAGTGAAAGAAGCCATATCTATAATTCGAAAGATGGAGGATCTGCAATTAGGTATAGAACTAATTGAACAGCCTGTTCATAAAGAGGATATTCGAGGGTTGAAAGCTGTTACGGATTCCGTTGATACATTAATTATGGCAGATGAAAGTGTTTTTACAGCGAAAGATGCTTTTGAAGTGCTAAGAACACGAAGCGCGGACTTAATCAATATTAAATTGATGAAATCAGGCGGTATTTATAAAGCGTTACTGATTAATCGAATGGCGGAGCTTTGCGGTGTGGAATGTATGGTTGGCAGTATGATTGAAACCCGTCTTGCTATATCGGCCGCTGCTCACTTTGCAGCTAGCCAAAGAAATATAACGCGCTTTGATTTTGATGCACCACTATTATTGGCACAAGATCCGATTCAAGGTGGCGTTTGTTATGAAGGAAGAAAAATAACTTTTTCTGCACAATCAGGTTTAGGTGTAACGGGATTCGTTCAATAGTGAAGGAGTGAGTTGCATGAATGAAAAATATGTTGTTAACGTACCTGTTGCGACAGTATGGACGTCACCTGCTAGTCCGAGGGAAATAGATACAATAGCCATATCTAGCAATTGCAATTTGAAAGCATGGATCGATTCATTGCATTATGATACGTTGCTAGATTTATGTGATAGCAATCGCGTTCAAACGCAAGTGTTGTATGGTGAAGAAGTAATAGTTATAGAGAAAATTGAAGAATGGGCATCAGTAATCATTCCCGGTCAACCTTCTTCTAAGCATTCGCAAGGATATCCAGGTTGGATTCCGCTTTGTCAACTTGTGCCAGCGCAATCCTGTGAACAAAAGATATTTGAGCAAATGGTAATGGTAACAAGTCATTCTGCATTCATGAAAAAGTCAGAAGATCAAAGTGAAGTTGAACTTAGTTTTGCAACAATTTTACCAGTAAAGTTAAATGAGGGTGATCGTTTTATTGTTTACACTCCAACTGGACTTGGTATTATCTCTGCACAAGACGTTTCCATTTTTCATCCAAATGTAAATGGGAGTAATGCTGATTTTATTCAAAGTGGGGAGGCGTTTCTAGATCTTCCATACTTATGGGGCGGTATGAGTAGCTTTGGCTATGATTGTTCCGGATTTATTTACAATATGTGTAGAGCAAACGGTTATACGATTCCCCGGGACGCCCATGATCAAGCCACTTCGGGAAAAGAAGTGCGTTTAACGGAATTGAGAGCAGGGGATTTATTGTTTTTTGCGTATGAAGAAGGAAAGGGTTCTATACACCATGTTGGATTCTATTATGGTGATGGTCGTATGCTTCATTCTCCAAAAACGGGTAAAACAATTGAAATTATCAAGCTTGAAGGCACATTGTATGAGAAAGAGCTTTGTGCCGCACGAAGATATAGTACGGAGGAAACAACATGAAAGAAGTATTATTGAAAATCAATCATTTGAAAAAATACTTTGATATGGGTGGTGGCGCCACATTAAAGGCTGTTGATGATGTTAGTTTACACATTTATAAAGGTGAAACATTTGGTATTGTAGGTGAATCAGGTTGTGGAAAATCTACATTAGTTCGAACTATTATGGGGCTATACGACGTGACAGAGGGAGAAGCGATTTATAATAATCAAAACATTCATAAAATGAAGAGCAAAGAGCGTTTTGTATTTCATAGAAAAATGCAGATGATATTTCAAGATCCTTATGCATCGTTAAATCCAAGACTAACGGTTGCGGAAATCATTTCGCAACCGATGGAAGTTCATCAACTCTATCCAACGAAGCAAGCACGATTAGAACGTGTAAATCAATTGTTGGAGGATGTAGGGTTAAGTCGCGATCATGCCAGTCGTTATCCACATGAGTTCAGCGGTGGGCAAAGACAACGAATTGGGATTGCACGAGCTTTAGCGCTAGACCCTGAATTCATTATTGCAGACGAACCAATATCAGCACTTGATGTGTCGGTACAAGCACAAGTAGTTAATTTGTTAAAGAAACTTCAAGTTGAAAAAGGCCTTACGTATTTATTTATTGCCCATGACCTTTCGATGGTTAAGCAAATTAGCGATCGAATTGGCGTAATGTATTTAGGACATCTAGTTGAGGTAACTGATAGTAGTCAGCTATACGAGAAACCATTGCATCCATATACGCAAGCGCTCCTTTCGGCTATTCCAATACCTGATCCTGATATCGAAGATCAAAGAGAAAGAATTATTCTAGAAGGAGAACTGCCAAGCCCAATGAATCCACCTAGTGGTTGTGTATTCCGAACACGTTGTCAGTATGCAATGGAGACTTGTGCTGAAGTAACTCCAAAATGGCAGGAAATAAGGGAGAATCACATTGTTAAGTGTCATTTATATAATGACGAGTTAAATGTGGAACATTCATCACAAATGAAAGTGAAGATTCGCTAATGAAATTACAACAAATGCATGAAACACTACAACAACAATTGCTGCAGTATAAAGGAAACTTTGCGTATGTTATTAGTCATGACGGTAGCAAGATTGAGCACAATAGTTCAGTAATTACTTCTTCAGCTAGCACAATTAAAATACCGTTGTTAATTGAGGCGTTTAGACAATGTGAAGAAGGTCATCTACATCTAGGGATGATGATTCCGATTTCTAAAAATGATCTTGTGGGTGGAGCAGGTGTACTACAATCGCTTGAGGTTACATCATTAAGCTTAAGAGATTTATTAACTTTAATGATTATTGTCTCAGACAATATGGCTACAAATTTAGTAATGGACACCTTAGGTTTTGATAGAATTAAATATGGTTATCAAAAAATAGGGCTTTACTCAACTTCTGTCCAAAGAAAAATGATGGATTTTGAAAGTATGAAAAGCGGTATGGACAATTTAATAAGTGCAGAAGACTTGCATAAATGTTTACATATAATCAATGAAGCTTCAATACTAGGTAAGGAAAGTCAAAGATTGATTCATGGAATGCTAGAAAAGCAACAATTTCGTGACAAACTTCCTTATTATATGGATGAAAGCATGTTTTGGATCGGTAATAAGACAGGAGAATTACCAAGAGTGGAGCATGATTGTGGTATCATTAAGTATGGTGAACATACGATGTATGCAGTCATTCTATGTAGTGAATTAGAACATCAGCAAGATGGACAACAATTCATTAGATTTGTCGGCCGAACAATTAGCGAGTATTTATTTTCTCTATAGTAAGTCAGCGATTGAAGGAGGCTTATAAAGATGAGCTTTAACGATGAAATGAAAAAAGTATTACTAGCAGGAATTGGTGCAGTTGCTACAACAGTAGAAAAATCACAAGATTTTGTACAAACACTTATTACTAAAGGTGAAATTACAGTAGAACAAGGTAAAGTGTTAAATGAAGAGCTAAAGAGAAATATGAAAGACTCAATAAAAAAAGATAAAATAAATTCAGCATCATCTCCTCAAAAAGTAAAAGTGAATTCTCTTATTAATCAATTAGATGATTTAAGTGAGGAGGAAATTGCGGCTATTAAATCAAAACTGGCTGAAATGGAGAAATAAAGTATGAAGAAGCAACAAAACAATCCTAAGCGCAAAGAAAATAGCAAGGTTCGGCTAAGAGAGATTGTTGGGGTGCTAAGAAAGCATGAAGTTATTCATGGTATGACACCTGAGAAGTTGCGTTTAATCGTCGAAGATTTAGGTCCGACGTATGTGAAAATGGGTCAAGTAATGAGCATGCGGTCAGACATGTTGCCTCAAAGTTACTGCGATGAATTGGTTAAATTGCGAGCAGATGTAAAGGCAATTGAATTTTCTGAAGTAGTAGCTTTAATTGAGCAAGAATATGGTGTTCCTATTAAAGAGGTTTTTCCGATCATTGAGGAAAAACCTCTTGGTTCTGCAAGCATTGCCCAAGTACATATTGTTACATTGAAAAATGGTCAAAAAGCAGTAGCAAAAGTTCAACGTCCTGGAATTAAAGAAATAATGGCACAAGACATCGTTTTAATGCGAAAAGCAGCTAAACTTTTACAAATAATCGAAGGTCCTTCAGATGTTATTGATTTTAACAAGATTATAGAAGAATTATGGGTTGTTTCACAGCAAGAAATGGATTTTCTGCTAGAAGCGGGCAATTGTAAAGAGTTAACTGAACTTAATATGGGTATAGAATACATTGCTTTTCCAAAAATAGAAAGTCGTTTAACAACATCCAAAATCTTGGTGATGGAGTATATAGACGGTATTCAAATCGATCAAGTTTCAGAGCTTTTGGAGCAAGGCTATGATATGCACGAAATAGGTATGAAGCTTGCTAAGAACTATGTAAAGCAAGTAATCGACGATGGGTTTTTCCATGCTGATCCTCATCCAGGAAACATTTGGATACGCGACGGTAAAATTGTTTGGTTGGATTTAGGGATGGTTGGTAAACTGAATCATCGTGACCGAATGAATATAAAAAATATAGTCTTTGCAATTGTTAACGGGGATATTTATGAATTGAAAAGCGCCATTTTATCATTAGGAAAAGTAAAAAGAAACGTTAACCACCCATTGTTATACACGGATCTTGAGGAATTACAGTCGCGATATGGAAGTATGGATTTGGGAAGTATGAATTTAGGAGAATTGGTACAAGAAATCATTGATCTGTGTAATCGCCACAGTATCGCTATTCCAGCAAGTATAACCATGCTGGGGCGCGGTGTTATGACCATTGAAGGTGTATTAGAAGCTTGTTGTCCTGATGTTAATTTCATTCAAATTATCTCCAATCATATGTCAGAAGAAATGTTTCAAGATTTTGATGTAACGAAAGAGCTGGAACAATCAGGGAAATTATTGACACAAAGTGCTCGTAAAGTTATGGAATTACCAAGCAACTTATCTGATTTAGTGAAGATGGCGGTTAAGGGGCAAACAAAAGTTAATTTAGATGTAACAGGAGCAGAAGAGCCAATTAAACAAATAGGTAAGATGGTAGATAAACTAATTATATGTATTATAAGTGCTGCTCTCCTAATTGGTTCAAGTTTAATTAGTACGACAAATATGAAGCCGCAAGTATTGGATATTCCTCTATTTGGTATTGTTGGATTCTTCGGCTCTTGCATCTTAAGCGGATGGTTACTATTTAATATTATAAGAAATAGTCGGAGGCAAAAATAAGCGATTCTTGAATTACAAGAATCGCTTATTTTATTTTGAAGGAGTTCTAAAACTTTTTATAGAAATATTACATTACGAATAGATTATTAACTGATAGAAGATAAGTATGTCAATTTATGAGATTCTTAATTGGAGAGGAAGTGCTAGCAGTATGACATGGAATAGTTATGAAAATATTAGCAAAAAACTCTTACCAGAAATAAAAGATCTTTGGACTGTTAAGGATATTGTCGAAAAATCAGCGAACCTTGGTGATGAAATTTATTTGATTTATGCTCCGACAGGGAAAGAATATACCTACGAAGAATCTAATCTCATCGCCAATAAAATTGCCTATTCTTTAGCAAGCTTAGGACTTCGTAAAGGTGACCGAATAGGAATTTATATGACGAATAAACCAGAATATGTTTTTACACTGTTTGCTGTTGCAAAACTAGGATTAATTGAGGTACCAATTAACCCAATTTTCCGTGAAGCGGAAATATCATATATGGTAAATAAGGCTGAGATCACGGCAATTATTTCGGATCAAGATGATAATTCTGTTAAGATTTTAGAAAATGTTTCTACTAAGTCTACGTTCTTGAAGCACATTATTGTTGCTGGTGATGTTAAACAAAGGCATGAAGCTTCAGTAGAGATTCACTCTCTTACGAACTTAATGAAAACAGCAAAAGACACAAATCCAAATATATATATTGATGAATCTGATCCGTTTAGTATTATGTTTACTTCAGGAACAACAGGATTGCCAAAAGGAGCAATTACAAGTAATAAAACGGCTATACTGGCATCTTTAAGCGGTGGGGTAACTGGGAAACGTAAATTAAGATCATATAATTGTCTTCCTTTGTTTCATGCAAATGCTCAACTTTATTCAACTTTAGGTAGTAGATGCCTCGGTGCTACCTACGTAATGGGGGATAAGTTCAGCGCTCGTAATTTCTTTAAGGATATTATAAAGTATCAAGCTGATTCCTTTATTTGTGTCGGAGGCATGATGCAAATTTTGGATGCAACATACGCACCAGAAGATGTTCCGAATCATCCTGCAAAATTTGTTAGGGTTGGTGGTACTCCTCCAGCTCTTTGGAAACGATTTGAAGAAAAATTCAAAGTGGAAGTATATGAAGGTTATTCCATGACTGAGGCTCCTGTTCCATTTCAAAATGGTCATCCAGAAAAGGAAAAGAGAAAGGTTGGTTCATTAGGTAAACCACTCTTTAATGACTTAGGAAGACAAGTGAAATTAGTAGATAACCAAGGCGATGAAGTCAAAGTTGGTATTGGAGAATTATTACAAAAGGGAAAAGGTTTTTTGACTAAAGGTTATTGGAATTCTCCTGAAGCAGAAAAGGAAGCGTTTGATGATGAAGGATGGTTCCGTACGGGAGATGTGTTTCGTGTAGATGAAGAGGGGTATTACTACTTTGTCGATCGAAATAAATTCATGATTAGGGTAGGAGGAGAAAATGTATCGGCTTTTGAAGTAGAAGCTGTAGTCAATAGTCATCCCGCAGTATCCGAATGTGCTGCTATACCGGTGGAAGATCCATTTAAAGATGAGGAAATTAAAATGATAATTAAATTAACTGATGGATATAATGATGTGGATTTTAAAGAAATTGTCAAGCTTTGTGCTAAGAAAATGGCTTACTATAAAATTCCAAGATTTTTTGAAGTAATTGATGACTTTCCTAAGACTCCTACAGAAAGAATTCAGAAAATTAAGTTAAAGGAGAATGAAAAGAAAAACAGCAATCATGGCTGGGATCGAAACATAGAACTTCCCGAATGGAGAAGTCTAAAGGTTTAATCTCGAGAAATCGAAGAGTTATAGTAAAAGAGCTAGGAGTAATGTTTAAGTTTACTCCTAGCTCTTTATGGTCTCTATATTCTAAATCACTTTATGAAACCTTTCGAAACCAGCTGGTCACGATGTTATTGGTAGAAATTTTAGGATAAAAGTGGAATAATTGTATTAAAACTGTTATGGAGGAAGTTATGAAGAAAAAGATTATAAACATTGGTGGGGTGGTATTAGCAGTGGTTGCAATTGGTAGTTTCATAGCATTATATTCTAATAAACCGAACGGTGAAAAAATTTTATCATTTATTGAGGAAAATCCTGATAAAGCGTCATTATCTGTTATTTATAATAATGAAGAGTTAGTGGCTTTTAATAGTGAACGAAAAATGTCACTAGCGAGTGTAGTAAAAATCCTTGTGGCGATTGAGTATGCTGAACAAGTTGCTAACGGAACTATCAAATCAGATGAATATGTGAAATTGTCTGAGCTAGAGCGTTATTATTTAGAAGATTTAGATGGTGGAGCACATCCGTCGTGGATTGAAAGTGTGAAAGAAAAGAAGATAGTTCAAGATGGTGCGGTATCACTTGAAGAAGTAGCTAAAGGAATGATGGAATTTAGCAGTAATGCAAATACTGAGTATTTAATGGATCGTCTAGGGTTAGAAGCAATTAATAACCAAATTAACAAACTTGGTTTATCAAAACATGAGCCACTAACTTATATAAGTGCAGACCTGTATATTCCTTATGAGTTAATGCGTACATACGGTAACATATCTAATGAAGATAAAATAGCTAAAGCAAAAAAGGAACTATCTTCTATACAGGCAAATCAATATCATTCATTAACTAAAGATATTCATGAAAAAATGAAAAATGATGAAAATAGCTCATACAAGAAAGAAGTCAATATTGTTGATTGGTATGATGAAGACTTTGATCGATTGTTTGTGGATCACTCCGTTAAATCTACGACTAAAGACTATGCAACTGTGTTACAAAAAATTAATAGTAGAAGTTATTTCCCAAAGAATGTTCAACAACACCTTGAAACAATCTTGGAAACACCAATGCAAAATGAAGGAAATCAAAAGGCATACAACCATGTAGGGATGAAAGGCGGCTCATTTGCAAGTGTATTAAACATGGCTATCTATGTGGAGGATAAAAAGAAGAATACAACTGAATTAGCTGTTTTCTTCAATGAGTTGGAAACGAAAGAATTTAATAAGTTAAGTAAGCATTTAAACGATTTTTTTGTAAAAATAGTAAATGAAGCAGAGTTTCGTGACAAGGTAAAATCATTGAAATAAGGATGCTTAATAAGATGAATCATCATGTATACATCAATTTATCCCGTTCTAACTGGCGCTAAGACTCC
>NZ_JBALMO010000037.1:24073-48046 GCF_036963345.1 Bacillus sp. JJ722 | reverse complement strand
AACGAAAGTAAAGCGAAGATGTTTAAGTGGGAGATTAAGAGCCAGTAAGAACCCGATTGGTTCAACTAATAATCGGGGGCGGGGGATGGACGAAAACCCCCACCGATTAAAGTTTCACTTTATAACAATATAATATATAATTGAAATATATTTTAGTTATTAAAATTTTTAAGGGTTGATAATGATGGAACAAACTTCTGAAGATTTGATTCGAAATTTAGTTGCGGAAATGTTTAAAGTACAAAGCCAATCAAATGAATTTATGAGACTGCTTACACATGATGAGAATCTTTCTGAGAATTTAGTATTATTGCTGCTTAAGCTTAAGTTATATGGTCATATGAAGATTACGGAGATCGCAGAAGCTTTTATGTTAACGCCTGGTGCAGCGACCAATATGTGCGATAAGCTTGAAGAACTACAATTTATTGAGAGAATCAGAATTAAAGATGATCGAAGAGTTGTAAGAGTTTCTCTTACTGAAAAAGGTGAAAAAAGGGTAGAAGCTATTTTTTCTAAATTCTCAGATGAGCAGTTAGACAAAATAACGAAAGTACTGTTCGAAGTTAACCAAATTTTTGAAAAAATAACCGAATAGACGAAAGG
The DNA here is from genome assembly GCF_036963345.1 of Bacillus sp. JJ722. Classification (NCBI taxonomy): domain Bacteria; kingdom Bacillati; phylum Bacillota; class Bacilli; order Caryophanales; family Bacillaceae; genus Bacillus; species Bacillus sp. JJ722. Next base: position 47,440 of record NZ_JBALMO010000037.1, on the reverse strand, counting down.
AAAAGCAAATCTTTAGGATTTGCTTTTTTTTTTCGCCTATTGACAATAAAATTGAACGATAATATATTATATTTATTAAATGTTTTAGTTGTTAAAATATTTAATAAGTGGAGGAAATTGCAGTGTATAGCAAAAATAAGTTAAATCTGAAACGAATTTTTATTATAATGGGGGCTTTGATTGTGGTGCTTTCTTTCTGTGCATTTGGATTAAAAAGTAATGGAAGTGGATGGGTGTATAATAGTGAATTGCAAGAAGTGCAGAAAATGGTTGTTAATACTGATATTGCTAATATTACTCTTCATCCAAGTGAATCGAACTTTCATTATAATTTGAAAGGGAATCATCCTGTTTTTGGAAAACCGAAAATAGAAGTAGATTATCAAAATGAGCAAGCTACATTGGATGTGAAAGCAATCCCTAAAAAGTGGATGTATGCAATACCGGGTTTTGTTAAAAGAATGCATTTACAATTGTTTATTCCTCCAAATATGTTGAAAAAAATCGAAATAAACACGAAAAATGGAAATATAGATGTTGAAGGTGTAATGAAAGTAAACCGACTATCTCTTAACTCAAGTGTTGGAAATATTAAAGTTGATGCATTTGATGGGAATGCGGTAAATGTAGTTGCTAATAATGGCTCTATCGAGATGGGCGAAGTGAACGGAGAGGTTACTATTAAGAATCAAACAGGAAGCCTAAAGGGATTGACTCTGTTAAATATTAAAGGAAAGAATAATATTAATCTGTCTAACGGGAATGTCAAAATCACGTTACCTACCAATATCAAACCAAATGATTTTAAATGGAATATTAAGACTAAAAACGGTCGAATTACAACAGACAATCAGCAACTGAAACAATCTATTGTGAAACAGGGAGTTAGTCAAAAGATTATTAACAATTCTTTTGCTAATAATGAACTTATTATTTCTGTGAAAGTTGGAAAAATAAATATAATCCATTAAGTATCTGAAAGTGAAAGAGCGTGTCAAACCTTTGACACGCTCTCTCACATAGATGCGACTAAGTATTTATTATTACACCCAGCCAAACGCTCGAACAATTGCAGCTACTAGCATAGTTACACCAATTGCAATACTTGTAGGAATGATAAATGACATGAATGTCCATTTAATGCTTTTTGTTTCTTTCCAAATGTTAAACAATGTAGTACCGCAAGGATAGTGTAATAAAGAGAATAACATCATATTAAGAGCTGTTAACCAAGTCCAACCGTGATCTAGCAGAATGCTCTTAAGCTGTGACATTTCATTTATTTCTGTTAATGACCCTGTCGATAAGTAAGCCATTAATAGAACTGGAACGACAATCTCGTTAGCAGGTAAACCAATAATAAACGCTGCTAAAATATAACCATCTAATCCTAATAATTGTCCAAATGGATCAAGAAACTGAACAAAGTGATCTAAAATACTTGCATCACCGATGTAAATATTAGCTAGTACCCAAGTAAGTACAGCAGCCGGTGCTGCAACAACAACTGCTCGTTTTAACACAAGTAATGTTTTATCAATACTAGCACGTAAAATGGTATCTAAATATTTAGGTCGACGATATGGTGGTAACTCTAATGTATAGTGTGTAGGTACTCCTTTTAAAGCTGTTTTTGATAAAATCCACGACACAGTTAATGTAACAGTGACTCCAAATAAAACTAATCCAATTAAGATACCTGATGTAACAAATGTAGCTGTAATTCCGGTAAAACTTGCAGCCATAAATAATGATGCTAGTAAAATTAATGTTGGCCAACGACCATTACATGGAATGAAGTTATTTGTAAGTATAGCTAGCATTCGTTCACGTGGTGATTCAATAATTCGAGTGCTCATAATGGCTGCTGCATTACAGCCAAAACCCATTGCCATCGTCAATGATTGTTTTCCATGTGCACCTGCTCCTTTAAATAAACGATCCATATTAAATGCAACACGAGGTAAGTATCCATAGTTTTCTAAGAGAGCAAACATTGGGAAGAAAATGGCCATTGGAGGAAGCATTACACTGATTACCCACCCTGTTCCCCGGAATAATCCAAGAACGAGTATTCCATGAAGCCATTCAGGTGCATTCATCATCGTAAACCATTTTGTTAAATATCCTTCAATCGTATTAAAAAAGTCAGCAAGTAGCGATGATGGAACATTTGCTCCAGCGATTGTAATCCATAGAATTGTACCGAGCATAATGAGCATAATCGGGAAGCCCCATAGCTTCGACGTTAATATTTTATCAATTTTTTCTGTCTTGAAATCACGCTCGCTTTTAGCGCTAATGGTAGCTTGTGAAATGCGATGTGATTGTTTATATATACTGCCAACAATATCTTCTCGAATATGATCAGGTGCGATTTTGTTGGCTTGTTCTGCAAGCTGTTTTATTTTCTCTAGTTGACTCATAATATCACTCTCTCCTTCTCAACAAGTTTATCCGTAAGAGATTGTAAGAGTGTTGTATCACCATCTAATAGCCGTAAAGCGATCCACCGAGTAGGAAATCGTTTTCCAAATAAATGTATAATACTTGGCTCCAATTCTTTAATGCGAGCCTCGACTTCTTCAGTGTATGGTACAACAAATGGTTTCAAAGGTATTTCACCATTTACCATTTCCTTAACGGTCTTTAATAACTTATCAATGCCAACTTTATTTCGTGCAGACATTGTTACTACAGGTATACCCAGTTGTTTTGATAGTAGGGGAGCATTTACTGAAATGCCTTTTTTCTTAGCTTCATCAATTAAGTTGACGCAAAGAATAACTTTTGAAGTCATCTCCAATACTTGTAGAGCCAAGTTTAGGTTGCGCTCAAGGCTTGTCGCATCAACTATAACAAGAGTTACGTCAGGATCTTCAAATATAATATAATCCCTAGCTACTTCTTCATCCGTTGAATTAGAATATAACGAATAAGTACCAGGTAAATCAATCACTTCATATGTGTCAGATTCATATATGAACGCTCCAATGGCCTGTGTTACTGTTTTACCTGGCCAATTACCTGTATGTTGATTCATGCCGGTTAAGGCATTGAATAATGTGCTTTTTCCTGTGTTCGGATTGCCGGCTAAAGCAATTCTGTATTTCTTATTGCTCATCGTACATCACCTTTTCACCAAAAATTTGGGAAGATTCTTCTTTACGAAGGGCAATCGTTGTACCACTTACGCGGAAAGCAATCGGATCACCAAGAGGACTCGCTTGTATCATTTCCACGATAAAACCAGGTACGAAACCTAAATCTAATAATCTTCTCCGCATTGTTCCATCTATTTGTAACGAGGTAATCATCATTTTCTCTCCAGGAGATAACTCTGCTAGTGAAATCTTGGTACTCAAATTTGGACATCTCCTTTATTTTTTCGTATCTATAAAAAAGTTTCCTTCACGCAACTTTAAAATTATTATATAGCATTATTTTAAAAAATGTAACTATTATATAAACATTTTAATTGATAGTCATACTTTACTGGGTATTTGCACATAAACGAACATTGTATATGTTTTATTGAAATTATAATATTTTAGCCATTTATATATATTTCATCTATGGTGAAAAGCTATTATGTAAGATTGATTAGTATACTTAAAAATTTTCATTCTTTATTACTTTATAAAACTAATATAATAAATTAGTGAAATGTAAAAAAATCCATTTTTTGAAGGTAAATAGAATTTTTCGTCGAATTATATGTAAAGTAAAACTATATTTGTAAAAGAAAGGAGGTTTAGTAATAAATTAGTGCATAGCAAATAGACTTTATATTCAGAAAATAAATAAATAATTGAATAATCTAAAAATTAATGTGTATCGAATATTAGTTGTTTGCTGTGAATATTTCTTTAGAAAGGCTTGTAATATCAGCCTTTAAACAAACTGAAAAGAGGATAAGGGGGAAGAGGATTTGAATAAGTCTAAATTATCAATTATTTCATTCTTTCTAGTACTGCTCCTAGTTATAACGGGCTGTAGTACTACGACTGGATCTGATGAAGGAAAAGAGAAAGACGGTGGAAAAAAAGAAGGACCGAAAATATTAAGATTAAACAACTCATCTGAGCCGGGGTCATTGCATCCAGGTACTGCACAGGGTACACATGATTCTTGGGTACTAGAGCATGTGCTAGAAGGTTTAACGAAGAAAAGTCCAGATGGCAAAATCGTACCAGGTGTTGCTAAAGATTGGACTGTTAGTCCAGATGGAAAAAAATACACATTTAACCTTCAAGAAGGTACTAAGTGGTCAAATGGTGATCCTGTTACTGCTCATGACTTTGAATTCGCATGGAAATATGCACTAGATCCGAAAACAGCATCTAACTATGCATATCAGTTATATTATATTACTGGTGCAAAAGAGTTTAATGAAAAGAAAGGTACAGCAGAGCAAGTCGGTGTTAAAGCTTTAAACGATTATACATTAGAAGTTAATCTTGTAGCTCCAACAGCATACTTCATTGATTTAGTATCATTCTATACGTATTTACCAGTTAATAAGAAAGTTCAAGAAGCAAATCCAAAATGGGCAACAGAAGGCGATAGCTATGTTTCAAATGGACCATTCAAATTAACAGAATGGAAGCATAAAACAAGCATCAAGATTGAGAAAAATGAAAATTATTATGATAAAGATAAAATCAAACTAGATGAAGTTCATTTTGCGTTGATTGAAGATGAAAACACAGCTTGGCAAATGTATAAAAATAATGAGCTGGACTTAGTATATCCGCTTCCATCAGATGTTCAAGGTCAATTAGTAAAAAGCAAACCAAAGGATTTCTACAATGCTAAAGAGTTAGCTCTGTATTACTATAACTTCAATAATAAAGTAAAACCATTCAATAATGTGAAAGTACGTAAAGCTTTATCAATGGCAATCGACCGTAAAGTAATTACGGAAAATGTAGCTCAAGGAGAGCAACCACCAGCTTATGCCATTATTCCTCCAGGTGTTCCTGATGCAAAAGGAGATTTTCAAAAAAATACAGGTGATTTATTTAAAGAAGATGTAAACGAAGCAAAGAAATTGCTTAAAGAAGGTTTGAAAGAAGAAGGTATGGACAAAATGCCTGAATTCACAATTTTATTTAATACGTTAGATGCACACAAGAAAATCGCAGAAGCAGTACAAGGAATGTGGAAAGAAAACTTGGGCGTAAACGTAACGCTTGAAAGCGTTGAATTCCAAGTGAAGATTGACCGTGAAAAAGCGGGAGATTATAAAGTATCACGTGCTGGATGGATTGGCGACTATGTTGATCCAATGACATTCTCTGACTTATGGTTAACTGGCGGTACACAAAATGATGCGAAATATTCAAATGCTAAATATGACGAATTAGTCAATAAGGCAAAAGTAAATAACAATATTGAGGAAAGAAGTAAACAATTGCATGAGGCAGAAAAAATCTTAATTGAAGAAATGCCAATTATGCCAATTTACTTCTATACAAAACCATATGTGTTAAATGAGAAAGTAACAGGTGTGTTTTCGCCGATTAATAGATACCCTCAATTCATGTATGCTGATATTAAATAATCGATTTATATCATCTTGTTAAATCAATTTTTAATGGAAGATGGAGGTATGCCGCCTTGTTGGCATACCCCATTTTCAAGTTCTGAATCAGAGGGTTGCAAGTCCCCAAATAAAAGGTCAAGACTTACTTAAAATAATTTAACGGAATTGGGGTGATGGATAGTGTTGAAGTATGTATTAAATCGGCTCATGTGGGCGGTTATTACATTATGGGCAACTATTACTATTACATTTATTATCATGCATAGCATACCTGGTGATCCATTCGCTAAAGAAGGGACAATGCCAGAGGCTGTATATGAAAATTTAAAAAGCTATTACAATTTGGATGAACCAAAGTACGTTCAGTACTTTCTGTATTTGAAGCAGTTATTAGTTTTTGATTTTGGTCCATCGCTTAAGTCACAGACGATAACTGTGAATGATTATATTGAAAATGGAGTTCCAATTTCCTTCCATTTAGGTGCACAGTCAATGTTGATTGCCATCTTCTTTGGATTGATACTAGGGGTAATAGCTGCACTAAATCGCAATCGCTGGCCGGATTATATGTCAATGGTTATTGCGATTATTGGTATTTCAGTTCCAAGTTTTATTTTATCAACACTGTTTATTAATTTCTTAGCAGTTGAATGGGAAATATTCCCTGTTGCGACGTGGGCAACTTGGAAACATACGATTCTTCCATCAATGGCATTAGCGATGATGCCGCTAGCGTTTATTGCGCGGCTAATGCGTACAAGCATGATTGAAGTAATGAATCAAGATTATATTTTAACTGCTAAAGCTAAGGGATTGAAGAAAAGTGTAGTCGTAATCAAGCATGCGATTCGAAATGCACTATTACCAGTTGTTAGTGTTCTGGGGATATTAACGGCGAATTTAGTAACAGGTAGCTTTATTGTTGAAAGTATCTTTGGTATACCGGGAATGGGAGAGATGTTTGTTAAAGGAATATTCAATCGTGATTATCCTGTTATACTAGGCTCCACGATTTTTTATAGTGCTGTGCTTATTTTCTTTATCTTTCTCGTCGATATTGCATACACGTTCATTGATCCTCGAATTAAATTGACGGGAGGTAAGAGTAAATAATGTCAAATAAAATTGAATTCCATGAAGATTTATTTTTGCCAGCTACTGATAACAAAGTAGAAGCTGAGAAGATTTCTCGTCCTTCTCTATCGTATTGGAGTGATGTTTGGAGAAGATTAAAAAAGAACAAGCTAGCAATGGTTGGGTTAATTCTTATAATTCTACTAATCATAATGGCCATTATTGGACCTCATTTAAATGGTTACTCTTATCATCAGCAAGACTTCTCGAAGAAGAATCTTCCACCAAATTCAGAGCATTGGTTCGGAACGGATTCGTCTGGACGGGATTTATTTACTCGTGCATGGTATGGAGCACGCGTTTCCTTATTTATTGGAATTATGGCAGCGCTAATTGACTTCATCATTGGGGTACTGTATGGAGGTATTGCAGGATTAAAAGGCGGTCGCATTGATAATGGTATGATGCGTTTTGCAGAAGTATTGTATTCAATCCCATATTTATTAATGGTTATTTTAATGATGGTTGTTTTAAAACCGGGGGTTGTACCAATTATTCTTGCTTTGACAATTACAGGGTGGGTACAAATGTCACGGCTCGTACGTGGACAAGTACTACAATTGAAAGAATATGAGTTTGTTCATGCGGCTGAAGCGGCAGGAGCAAAGACTGGCTGGACTTTACGTAAACATCTTGTACCTAATTCAATGGGGCCTATTATCGTAAATATGACATTAACTGTTCCAACGGCAATCTTTGCAGAAGCAACATTAAGTTTCCTTGGACTTGGAATTCAGCCACCGCAAGCAAGCTGGGGGTCACTCGCCAGTGATTCACTAGGAAGTATACTAATAGGGAATTTCTATCAGTTAGGTATTCCAGCATTATTAATCTCAATAACGATGTTTGCTTTCAACGTGCTTGGTGATGGACTACAAGATGCATTAGATCCTAAATTACGTGATTAATAGAATATCGTTCACAGTGAACGTGAATAAATGGGAGGGATAACAGATGGATACTTTACTAGAAGTGAAGGATTTACGAATTGACTTCCGCACGTATGGAGGAGAGGTGCAAGCTGTTCGTGGCGTTAACTTCGAAGTTCGAGCGGGAGAAACATTAGGAATAGTAGGAGAGTCAGGTTGCGGAAAGAGTGTAACAGCTAAATCGATAATGAAGCTTTTGGCATCACCTCCTGCGACATATAAAAGTGGTTCAATTCGTTTTCATGGTAAAGAACTTGTATCAGCAACTGAACAAGAAATGGAAAGGATTCGTGGGAATGATATCAGCATGATTTTCCAAGACCCCATGACTTCATTGAACCCAACATCTCGTGTTGGTTATCAAATTATGGAAACGTTGCTTAAGCATCAGCGTTTATCTCGTAGGGAAGCACATCAGAAAGCGCTAGAAATGTTAAAGCTAGTTGGGATTCCTCAGCCGGAAAAACGAATGAATCAATACCCGCATGAATTCTCAGGTGGTATGCGTCAGCGTGCGATGATTGCAATGGCGCTGGTTTGTAATCCGAAGCTTATTATTGCGGATGAGCCAACTACAGCACTTGATGTAACAATTCAAGCGCAAATACTAGAATTAATGAAAGATATTCAAAGTAAATCGAATACGGCTATTATTCTTATTACGCATGATCTTGGAGTTGTAGCAGAGATGTGTGATCGAGTAGTAGTTATGTATGCAGGCAAGGTTGTTGAAACAGGTTCAGTCGTTGATATCTTTCAAAAACCTCAACATCCTTATACACAAGGATTATTAAAATCTGTACCCCGATTTGATATGGATCGAAATGTAGCCCTATCTCCAATTGTTGGTTCACCACCAGATTTATTTTCTCCTCCGAAAGGGTGCTCGTTCTATGCACGTTGTGATTGTGCGATGAAGATATGTAAAGATTATGATCCAGAGTTAGAGGTAGTAGGCAGTGGTCAGACGTCAGCTTGTTGGTTAAATCATCCAATGGCGAAAGCACGTAATAACAAAACACCGCAAAATGTATAAAGGAGAGATTTCATGAGTTTGACTACAAACCAAGCAATAAAGGATAAAGATTCGACAAAAGATACTCCTCTTGTACAAGTGAAAAATTTAAGTAAGTATTTTTCCGTCGGCAAACAACAATTAAAAGCTGTAGATGGTTTAGACTTTGATATATATCCAGGAGAGACAGTTGGCTTAGTTGGTGAATCGGGATGTGGAAAATCTACAGCAGGTCGTACCATTATCCGCTTATATGAACCAACAGAGGGAGAAGTTCTATTTGAAGGAAAGAATATTTATAAATATTCTCCTCGTCAAATGTCGGAATTGCGTAAAAATATACAGCTGATTTTTCAAGATCCGTATGCATCTTTAAATCCAAGAATGACGATTGAGGAAGTCATTTCTGAGCCTTTGATGATACATGGTGTTGTTAAAGGTGCGGAGAAGCGAAAGCGTGTGGAAGAGTTATTAAAGCTTGTTGGGTTAAGTACAGATCATGTAAATCGTTTTCCACATGAATTTAGTGGTGGGCAACGCCAACGAGTTGGAATTGCGCGTGCATTAGCGTTAAATCCAAAGTTTATCGTTTGCGATGAACCGATTTCTGCACTTGATGTTTCAATTCAAGCACAAGTTGTTAATTTATTGAAAAATTTACAGAAGGAAATGGGCTTAACCTATTTGTTTGTGGCTCATGATTTATCAATGGTTAAGTATATATCTGATCGTATTCTCGTCATGTATTTAGGGAAAATGATGGAGTTAGCTGATAGTGAAACATTGTGTAATAACCCGCTACATCCTTATACACAAGCGTTACTATCTGCTGTACCAATTCCTGATCCTACATTGAAAAGAGAAAGAATTATATTAAAAGGTGATGTGCCAAGCCCAATTTTCCCGCCAAGTGGTTGTGTTTTCCGTACACGATGCCCTAAAGCGATGGATATATGCGCTTCCGTTGTTCCAGAATGGGTAGAACATAAGCCAGGGCATATGGTAGCTTGTCATTTATATTAAGAATGTTAGAAAGATGAAAGAATAAAATAAGAATAGAAAATGCACTTCATAACAAACCGATTGAAGTGCATTTTTATATATAAGAATTTTTGTTAATACAATGATACAATAGTAAAGAAGATTTAGAAAAAGGAGTGTTCATATGAGCGATTTTCAACACAATTTAGAGAAATACGCTGAACTTGCTGTTAAAGTAGGTGTTAATATTCAAAAAGGTCAAACGTTAGTTATTAACACTATGCTAGAGGGTGCAGAGCTTGTTCGCTTAATTACCAAGAAAGCGTACGAAGCAGGTGCGTATAATGTAATTGTTAACTTTAGCGATGATACAATTAATCGGTTGAAATATGAGAATGCTGACGATGAAGTGTTTAAAACATTTCCAAAGCATCGTGCAAATGAGCAAAACGAATTAGCTGAACAAGGTGCAGCTTATTTATCTGTTATTTCATCGTCACCAGACTTACTTAAAGGAATTGACCCGAATCGTATTGCCAATAATCAAAAAGCTACAGGTCAAGCATTAAGTAAATTTCGTTCTATTGTACAGAGTGATAAGACTGCATGGAGCATTGTAGCCGTACCTTCACAAGCTTGGGCTAATATGGTATTTCCTGATGCACCAGAATCAGAAAGAGTGGCTATGTTATGGGATGCAATCTTTAAAGCGACTCGCATTGATCAAGAAGATCCTGTTGTAGCATGGCAACAACATAATGATAACCTTCACACAAAAGTTGATTACTTAAATCAAAAGCATTACAAGAAGCTTCATTATAAAGCACCAGGAACAGATTTGACGGTTGAACTTCCAGAGAAGCATATTTGGTGTGGGGCAAGTAGTGTGAGTGAAGCAGGTATTGACTTTATGGCGAATATGCCTACAGAAGAAGTATTCTCAATGCCTTTAAAAACAGGGGTAGATGGAGTAGTTTCTAGTACGAAGCCATTAAGCTATGGTGGAAATATTATTGATAAATTCACAATTACTTTCGAAAATGGTCGCATTATTGATGCGAAAGCTGAAGTGGGCGAAGAAATTTTGAAAAATTTAGTTGAAACGGATGAAGGATCACATTATTTGGGAGAAGTAGCGTTGGTGCCACATCGTTCGCCAATCTCTGAATCAAATATTTTATATTATAATACTCTATTTGATGAAAATGCATCTAATCATTTAGCGATTGGAAGCGCGTATGCCTTTAATTTAGAAGGCGGAAAAACAATGACGCGTGAAGAATTAAATGAAAATGGTGCGAATGATAGTATAACACATGTTGATTTCATGATTGGTTCAGATCAAATGGACATTGATGGAATAACAGATGAAGGCGTAGCAGAGCCGATTTTCCGTAAAGGAAATTGGGCATTTTAACATTATTTCATTTCGTTTAACGTCAATTGCATGACATTTTGCTTCTTGTACAGTAAAATGAGGAAGAATTGAGAACAAATAATTACATATTTCTTAAAGAGTGCCTTTTAGGATAATAGGGAAACTGGTGAAAGTCCAGTACAGCCCCCGCTACTGTAATCACTAATTTATTGTGTAAGCCACTGAATTTATTTTGGGAAGGCTTACATGACTGATGGTGCGAAGTCAGGAAACCTGCTTTTTAAGAGTGATTGTGTTTTTCTATAAGAGAGAAGTGTATGATGATTTCTTGGTTACTTTTCTAGAAAAACATTCCACGCTTATATTTCGGAGGGGAATGTAGGTCAAGACTTGTCATACTATTCAGTGATACCTTGGCCTTTATGGTCAAGGTTTTTTTATGCTTACTGGATGGAATAGGGAGGATGTAGAAATGGAAAAACAAGAGCAAACATCAGGGAAGATTTTGGTTTACACGGGAAATGGTAAAGGGAAGACTACTGCCGCGTTTGGATTAGCAGCGCGAGCGTTAGGAAGAGATATGAAAGTTGTTATTTTGCAATTTATCAAATCTCCAGAACGTACATATGGTGAACAAATTTCATTAGAAAAATTAGGTGCTGAAGTAGCTCAATTAGGGATTGGTTTTACTTGGTTGAAAACGCCTGATGAACATCGTACTGCTTTAAAAAAAGCTTGGGTAACGGCTAAAGAAAAGCTAACAAGCGGCGAATATGATGTGGTGATTTTCGATGAGCTGAACAATGCGTTAAGTATTGATTCTTTCCCAATCGATGATGTGCTACCTTTGGCTGATGTAATAGAGACATTAAAGAACAAACCAGTAAATACTCATGTTGTCATTACTGGTAGAGATGCAAAACCAGAAATAAAAGAGATTGCTGATTTAGTATCGATTATTGAGGAAGAGAAGCATTACTACCAAGATGGGGTAGATGCAATCTATGGCATTGAATATTAATTAGTAAGTGTAACTACTTGAATCATTCAATAGTTTTTACTTAATAAAAATAGCAGAAATGATGGAGGCAGAAAAATGGTTAATCGATTTACGAAAAGTCTTAGTTTGCTAGCGCTATTATTCTTATTGACGTTTAGCGTATTAACAGGATGTGGCACATCTGAGGAGCCTGAGAAAGAAGAAACAAAAACAGAACAAGGTGATGCGAAGCAAGAAGCATTTCCAGTAACGATTAAAGATAGTACAGGAAAAGATATTACAATAGAAAAGAAACCTGAAACTATTGTTTCATTGTTACCAAGCTTTACAGAGATTCTTTTTGCATTAGGTTTAGATGAAGAAATTGTTGGTGTGTCAGATTTCGATAATTATCCAGAAGCAGCTACGAAGAAAGAAAAAGTAGGTGCTCAAGATCTTAATTTAGAGAAAATCTTGGCTCTTAAACCTGACGTAGCATTCTTGCAAGAATATCATTTGCAAAACCATGCAAATGCAGTTAAGCAATTAGAAGATGCGGGCATTACCGTTATTGTACCTGAAGGAACTCAAGCATCTTTTGAGGAAGCGTATGATGTTATGCGTTTAATCGGAAAAGCAACAGGAAAAGAAAAAGAAGCAGATAAAATCATTGCTGATATGGAAGAAAAAGTAGCAGCCATTAAAGAACAATCTAAGAATGTTAAAGAAAAGAAAAAAGTATGGGTAGAAGTTTCGCCACAACCTGACATTTTTACAACAGGAAAAAATACATTCATGAATGAAATGCTTGAAATGATTGGTGCTGAAAACGTAGCAGCCGCTCAAGATGGCTGGGTTAAAATGAGTGAAGAGGAAGCGATTAAGTTAAATCCAGATGTTATTATTACAACGTACGGAGACTCTGCTAAAAATCCTGCTGAACAAGTGCTAAATCGAAAAGGTTGGGCAGAAGTAAATGCAGTGAAGAACAAACAAGTATTTGATGTGAACAGCGATGCTACAACAAGACCAGGTCCACGCTTAGTAGACGGAGTTGAAGAACTTGCGAAAACTATTTACCCAGATGTTTATAAATAAAAAAATTGTTTGGTTAACAATATTTACCCTTCTATTTGTTGTAGTATCAATGATAGCGGGTGTGTTTGTTGGGGCGGTTTCTATAACCGTCCCTGACATTTTAAAAATCATTGCAGGTAAGTTACTTGGAATGTCTTTTTATGATGGTGAGAAAACGACTGAATTAATTATTTGGGAAATTCGTTTTTCAAGAGTGGTTTTAGCCTTTCTAGTAGGGGCATCTTTATCACTTGCTGGGGCGGCGTTTCAAGGTTTGTTACGAAATACACTTGCTGATCCATATACGATTGGTGTATCTTCAGGTGCAACACTTGGAGCGGTTTTAGTAATGTTCTTTCAAATTCCGGCTACATTCATTGCTGGGTATACACAACCAATAGTTGCTATATTGTTTGGTCTAGGAACGCTTATTATCGTCTTAATCATAACCAACTTTGCATCAGGAAAGCTCTCGAATGAAACGATTATACTCGCTGGTATTATTTTGTCTTCTTTCATGAGTGCAATTGTTTCGTTGTTAATTGCTCTAACACCTAGAGAAGACATAAGCAACATTCTTTATTGGACGATGGGAAGTGTCGCTATGAGAGGCTGGGGGCATGTGCAACTAATTTTGCCGTTTTTCATAGTAGGTGCAGCGATTATTCTTATTCATTATCGTGAGCTTAACAATATGGCATTAGGTGAACAATCTGCACAATTCTCTGGTATGGATGTGAAGAGCAAGAAGAAACTAATCTTAATTGGTGCTTCGATTTTAACTGGGGCAGCAGTTGCGGTGTCCGGTGCAATTGGGTTTGTTGGACTCGTTATACCTCATTTAGTTCGTTTATTAACTGGAGCTAATCATCGCTATGTGTTGCCATTCTCTCTTTTAATTGGAGGGGCTTATCTAGTGTTAGCTGATTTAATAGCGAGAACAATTATCGCTCCATCAGAGTTGCCAATTGGTGTTGTAACAGCACTGATCGGAACGCCGATATTTACCATTTTACTTATTAAGCAAAGGTTTAAGAAAAGAAATGCTTAACCAAGTTGGAGGCTAAAAGCATGATTACAGTAAAAAATGTCACAGGCGGATATAATGCTTCAACTGCAATCGTTCAAAATATTTCTTTTGCTGTAGACAAAGGTCGTTTTTTTGCGTTATTAGGTCCAAACGGTAGTGGAAAAACAACTATTATTCGATTGATTATGGGAGCATTATCTTTGCATAGCGGTGACATTACGATAGATGGTCGCGATATGAGAAAATTCAAACCGAGGGAGTTAGCGCAAAAAGTAGCGGTAATGACGCAAGAAAATGAAATCGGGTTAGATTTTACGGTGCAGGAAATTGTTAGCCTTGGTCGTTATCCGTATCAGAAGTCTATCTTCTTTAAAGAAAATACGGCGGAAGATCACGTTATTGTCGAGCAAGTAATGAAGCAAACACAAGTATGGTCGTTTAAAGATAAAGCTTATAATGCTTTAAGTGGTGGTGAAAAACAGCGAGTTTTATTAGCGAAAGCATTGGCTCAAGAACCAGATTTATTGCTGTTAGATGAGCCAACAAATCACTTAGATGTTCGTCATACGATGGAATTGCTTGATTTGTTAAAACAACTACAAATGCAATCGAATTTAACCATCATTGCTATTCTACATGATTTAAATTTGGCTTCTTTATATGCAGATGGAATAGGTCTGTTATGCGGTGGTGAACTCCACGGTACATATAATGGGTTTTTAGAAGAAAATGTACAGGACTTCAGTGAAGTGTATGAAGTAGATATGCAATTTCATTCACATCCCGAAGTAGCGAAGAATCAAATATTTGTTTCACCTTCTTTTCTTTTTACGGCAAAGGATGAGGGCTTAACAAATCTTCTAACTGTGAAGGATGCACAACATAATATGGAGTTAAAGTTTGCTAAACCGTTACGAACCATTTCAGTTGGGACAAATGGTAGAGGAATCACGTGGGAAGATGGCTGGAGCATTGCAAAAAATAAAGAGTATGCTGTATCTGAGCAGAAATTTCATTTTTTTGGAGAAGTAGTCATTTTTGCTTATAATTCTGAGAGGAATTGTTGTGAGAAGTGGGAGGGTTTGCATCAAAAGAATAATGCATGGTCGGCTTTGCTTATTCTAACTACATATAAACATTCTTACCAACTTGGAGTTATTACGGCTACATACTTTAACGATAACGAGCTTATGAATTTATCAATGCAATTAACAGCGTTGAAAACGGAATTACAGCTTAAAGCTGAAGAGCATTCGTATAGTCACGAACCTCTGTCTTTGTTAACGATCAGTTCATGTGGTCAAGCTGAGTTTGAAAGAATTAATAATGTCCAAGGTGCTACAAAGGAAATCATGCAGCTACTTCAACATGCTTGGAAGAGTCTTTATTATAATAAGTTAAATCCAATCAAGGGCGAATTATGTCGCTTTACGAACTAAAAAAGGTGTCAATTCTCATTGACACCTTTTCCTTTTGCTTGTAGTTGCTGAAGTGTGTGTACATGGTGATTATTGCTTTCTAAGATTTCATCAATGAGTTTCTTATTCGCTTCACTAATATCTCCTTTAATGTTTTCTCCAGCTTTATGAACACCGTATTGTTGTTCTACTTGGATAGCTTCTTCGACGATGTTTTCTTCCGTTTTAGGGCTGGTAAATGAGCCGATGAAGTCAATCATCGATCCAATCATTCCTTCATCTGTTATTGGAGTTCCATTTAAGTTTTGAATCCGTTCTGCAATTCGCATAGCACTGAATTTATGCTCTTGTTGTATCTTTTGTAATACTTTCTTGACATCATTAGTTTGGCTGTTTTTAATGTAATGTTCGTATGCATGTATACCCATATATAATCCTTTAAGAAAATCATTTAACTCTTTAATATCATTATTCTTCATATGAATCACCTCTTTAATAGTTTCTCTGATTTAGGAAGGACTATTCTTCTAATTTGTCACATTAAAATAGGAGCTGGCATAGATTTCAATGACTAATTTTGTTACAATATATTAGAATTGCTCGAAAATAATGGATATTTACTAGGGTTTATAGCATAGTCCTATATAATTTAGAGATAGATAAAGAGGAGAATAAGTAATAATGACTACATATGTAAGAACACTAGCAATGATTGTTTTTGTTGGTTTAGTTTCTTTTTTTGTATCACCTGAAACTGAAGCCTTACAAAGGAATTATGTACAAGTAACTAAAACAACTGCTGTTTATGATGTGGTTGATGGGAAGGAATTGCAGTTAGGGAATTTAAATGCTAATCAACAATTTATACTACAGCGAATGGATGATAAGTACTATTACATAAAATTCGGAAATAACGATGCCTATTTTGATAAAAAAAATGGAAAAGTTATTAAGAAAACGACAAATTTTGTTCAAGTCGATTCAATGACTACTCCAAAAGATGTTGTCATTACGAAAGCAAAGACCCCGATTTATGACAGCATGGGTAGAAAGAAACAAGTGCTTGCTGTATTAAATATTAATATGCGCTATCCAGTTATTGGTAAGACAAAAGATTGGTATAAGGTGAATGTGGGTAATCGCATAGGTTATATTAGTGCGAAGGCAGTGACAGAGGATACTGGTATACCTGTATTAATGTATCATCATATGTTGCCGAATCCAGAGCTAACACCATTTGATAATAACTCAATGGTTATTAAAGTTTCAACGTTTCAGGAACAAATGGATTATTTAAAAGCTAACGGATGGAGAACAATTACTCTACAGGAGCTTGATCGTTATTTAATGAACGAACAAAACTTAACAGGAAAAACAGTAGCTATTACGTTCGACGATGGTAATACTTCAACTGTTAAATATGCATTTCCTATTTTAAAAGCCAATAATCAAAAAGCTACTCAATTTATTATCGGTGATCGAGTACGCGAACAAGCGAAACCATGGGATGAAATGACATTTCAGTATGTTGGCTATAAGGAAATGAGAGAAACAAGTGACATCTATGATTACCAAACACATACATTTGGATTACATTTACGAGATTCTATTTCTAAACAACCTTATTTAATTATGAAAGATTACGAGGAAATCTTAAGTGATACTTTAAGAGGAATAGAGCATATCGGAGCGTTTGATGGGAATCCTAGTCATATTCAATATTTAGCGTACCCTTGGGGACAATATGATCAAGAAGCAGTAAGTGCAATAGCTGAAGCTGGTATCCGTATGGCATTTACAACGAATACAGGGAACGTAAAATTAGGTGACGATCGTTATGCATTGAATCGTCAAGGGATCGCACCGAGTCATAGCATGGATGATTTTGTGAAAAAGCTGCATGGAACGTATAAAGGTCGTAATATAATAGAGTAAGTGTTTTATAGCTTATGTAAGTATAGGAGAGCGATTGTTTGAAGGTAAGAGAAGCAAATGAATTTGATTATCCTAAATTAAGACAAATCTATCTTGAATCTCGCCGTAATAGTTTTGAATGGGACAATAAAGAAGAGATGACACTAGAAGATTTTGATCAGCATACGAAAGATGAGTATATTATTCTTGTTGAAGATGATGCTCATATTTTGGGATTTGCTTCTTTATATTTACCGGAGAACTTTATACATAATTTATTTGTCGACCCTAATGTGTTTGGAAAACGTGTGGGTAGTAAATTACTCCGTGCTTCTATTGAAAAAATGACTAAGCCCATTCGATTAAAATGCGTGACGAAAAATCAAAACGCTATGAAATTTTACGAGAATAATGGATGGAAGAAAGTTATTGAAGAAGGGGACCTGGGCGAAGAGAAATATTGGGTTATGGAATATCGTTAATAGTGCAACAAAAAACAGCAATATTCAGGAATTGCTGTTTTTTTGTTTTAAATTATTTTAAAAACCATTCAGGGTAATCTGTAACGATGCCATCTGGATTAATAGCTAATGCTTTCTTCTTTTGTTGCTCATTGCGAATTGTCCAAATGAAGCAATTTGCCTTTTGGTTATGAATATTACTAAGTAATTGAGAACTACTATTGGTAATCCTAGGATTGATATAATTTGCATAGGAACCGTAATCTTCTACTTGCTTCTTCGTAATTCCATTGACTTGCTGTTTTATTAAAATACCAATAGGTATGCTAGGCAAGTATTGATGAAAAACCTTGATGAATTCACTATTGAAACTTTGAATAATAATTCCATCATGCGGTTTATCTTGTAAGGATTCTACCAATAGCTTGGCTACTTTCTCAATATTGTTAACATGCTTTACCTCAATAAGCATTTGAACTTTCCCACTATATTTTTCAAACATTTCGTTGAATGTAGGTATTCTTTCTCCTGCAAAAGAAGAATGTTTCCATGAACCAGCATCTAATTTCTTTAATTCTTCCATCGTATATTCTCTTACTAGCCCTTGTTCATTCGTTGTGCGATCTATCGTTTCATCATGAATAACAGCGAATATATCGTCTCTTGTTAATTGAATATCAAATTCAATCATTTCAACATGTAAGTCAAGAGCCGCTTGAAATGCAGCATGAGTATTCTCTGGATAGTTTCCTGCTGCACCCCTATGAGCAATAATTAATGGTGGCTTTTGATTTACAATAGCAACGCCACTTTTACTTTTGAGCATGTAAAAGCTATATATCAAAATGGCAATTGTGGCCAAACTAAGCAAGATTATTAACATGTAAAAAATCCCTCCAGTAAATTTTTCTACGCCCGCTACTTTTTCCTTACTTTTATATATAACAAAAGTGAAGGGAGGTGAAAAGTATGGCGAACGAAACATTGCTTTCAAAACAATTGCGTTTAACTTTTCAAACAGGAGTAGATGGTGAGGGAAAGCCAATTCTTACAAGAAAAACATTTTCTAATATTGAACCATCTGCAACTACTGAACAACTTCTTGTTTCAGCAAAGGCCATTGCTAGTCTTCAAGTACATCCTACTTATGCAATTGAACAACAAGAGTTACAAAGTATTGAAGGTTAGTGATGATTGGAGAAAAGGGAGAAAGGAGGAAGAGTTATGGGTAAAACATTAGAGATGGTTTTTACTACCGACAATAGTAAGTCTTCAACAATATCTATTGAACATCCGAAAGAGCCGATTGATGTAGATGCTGTGAAAACGGTGATGGATACATTAATAGCACAAGCGATTTTTTCAACTGCTTCGGGTAAATTAGCTGCCAAGAAAGCGGTACGTGTGGTAGACCGTACGGTACAAGAATATAGCATTTAATTATGAGAATGATCAGTAGTGGTGGACGAAAGAGTCTGCCACCACTGATTAACCGTGAAAGGAGGATATGATTTTGGAAAACATGATACCTCTGATTAGTGATGTTGGCTTTCCAATAGTAGTAACACTTTATTTGCTACATCGAATTGAAGCAAAGTTAAATGTGTTAATAGACACGATGCAAAGCCTTCCTGATCAATTGAAAGGGGACAGTGGCTCTCCTTGATTTGTCAATGAATAATGTAACGTTAGCTGACTCGATTAATGGCTACACTATAAAGTGTATTCGTTAAATAGAGCCAGCTTTTTTTGACAGGGAAGTTCATGTTGCAAACAAAAGACGCTACTATTGATATAGTAGCGTCTAAATAAACGTAAGTGAAAGTTTAAATTAAAGTTTTACTACGTTCTTAGCTTGTGGTCCACGGCTGCCATCTTCGATTTCGAATTCTACTTCTTGACCTTCGTCAAGAGTTTTGTAGCCGTCTCCTTGGATTGCAGAAAAGTGAACGAATACATCGTTTCCGCCTGGTACTTCGATGAAGCCAAAACCTTTTTCGCCATTAAACCATTTTACTTTACCTGTTACTGTCATACGATAAATCCTCCTAAAAGTTAAACAAAAATTAACATGCTACTTTATTACTTCCCAGTTGAGATAATAAAATTCACACATTATCAAACAACAAATGATAAACGCTTTCTTTTTTGATGCTTGATAACGAGCGAATTTTCACTGCTACCGATAAGATATATTATACATGAGTATATCTTAAATAACAAGTTCATTAATTAAAAATATCAGAAACTTAAAAAGATAGCTAATCCTTCACCAATAACTATAGTGAAGGATATAAAACGTTTTCATATCGATAGAATTTTCTCGTAACAATTGACATTATTTTCTTTCACTTTACTTTTGTCGTAGAAGGAATATCCTACACGCTCCCAAAAGTGTTTGGCGGCTTCATTTTTTTCTAATACTGCTAATCGTAATTTAGGTGTGCTCTCCAAACGAATTATCTCTTCAAAGGCACTGTATGCTATTAAGCCGTAACCAAATCCATGATAGTCACTATGAATCATGAATAAACCAATCCATGTTGTTTCATCTTTCGGATTTAATAGCATGTATTCAATAACACCAATATATGTATCATCGGCTTTTATAAATACGTTTGTACTATTATCATTCAGGAATTCTTCTCTCACTTCTTCATCTGATCGATCAGGCTTGCCGTTCTCTAATATATTGTAGTCGCGATTGGAGTTAAGTATTTCTTTAGCAATATATAATGTTTCTTCTGTAATCGGCTCGAAAGTAATCATTCTGTATCCTCCTGCTCGGTGTATATTTCGTCTCTTATTGTAACTGATTGTAAAGGAAAAAGTAATGATGCATATAGGGTGTAAAAAGTATTTGACAGATAGTTGTCTAATTTCTATAATTTAGGTGTAAAAACTTTTTTACATATAAAGCAAAGCTTATTGAGAATAATTATGTGCTATTTAAGTTAGTTTATAAGGACGGAAGAGAAGATGCACAATCGAATTCGGGAATTACGTGAACACAAATCCATATCACAAGGGAAACTAGCTGAATTATGCAATGTAACAAGACAAACGATTAATGCGATTGAAAATAATAAATATGATCCAAGCTTGCAGTTAGCATTTGATTTAGCAAACCAGTTAGGTGTAACAGTGGATGTATTGTTTCAGCCAAGCAAGTGAGAGGGGGGAGGAAGAAAGTGAAAAAAATAGTAGCTATTATAATGGCAATAGTAGTGGTAGGTGTTGTTGCTTTCGGCTTATATCGTTGGTTTAATGATGGGGTAATAGATGCTGGTGCTATTTTTGCTTCTGGAATTTTACTATCTTATCTTTTCAATTGGATCAATTGGGGTGATCATGATGGTGGCGTTTCAAAAGATGAATTAGAACAACATATTAAAACTCAAAGTGCGAAGATTGGTTATTTCGTGTTAATGGTTCTAGCAGCAGTGATACTGTTTGTTTCAGAAGGAACAGGAAATTTTAATGAAATGACGAATCTTCCATTGATTATACTAGTGGCTCTTACCTTTGTTGTGTTACCATTAACGGAATTTTTCTATGCTAGAAAATATAAATAAGTGAAAATTGGAAAATAAAGGGATTTCAAAGAAAAAATTGTTTTCTACATGGAAATTTCATATCCTAAAAAGATAGCCAACAATGTTGTAATTATGTTATATTCGACTAGTTAAAGCTATGATACGGCTAGATTTTTTATAGATAAGGATGTAGAAAATGAACTCATCACTTCAAAAGGAAGTCCAATCAAGAAAAACGTTCGCCATCATTTCCCACCCGGATGCTGGTAAAACGACAATTACAGAAAAACTATTACTTTTCGGTGGAGCTATTCGTGACGCTGGAACAGTTAAAGCTCGTAAAACAGGTAAATATGCAACATCTGACTGGATGGAAATCGAGAAACAAAGAGGGATCTCGGTTACTTCTTCTGTTATGCAATTTGAATATAAAGATTGTAAAGTAAATATCGTTGATACACCTGGTCACCAAGACTTCAGTGAAGATACGTATCGTACATTAACAGCGGTTGACAGTGCTGTCATGGTTGTCGATGCGGCAAAAGGTATTGAGGATCAAACGATGAAACTTTTCAAAGTTTGTCGTATGAGAGGTATTCCAATCTTTACGTTCATTAATAAAATGGACCGTCAAGGTAAAGAGCCTTTAGAACTTCTGGCCGAACTAGAGGAAGTACTTGGAATTGAGTCATATCCAATGAACTGGCCAATTGGTATGGGGAAAGATTTTGAAGGGATTTATGACAGATACAATAAACGTATTGAGTTATTTAAGACTGAAAGTGACGATCGTTACTTACCATTGAATGAAGATGGTGAAATTGAAAGTGCTCATCCATTAAAGGATTCTCCTCTATATGAGCAAACACTAGAGGAAATTTTGCTATTAAATGAAGCTGGTAATGAATACAGTGTTGATCGAATTGCTCAAGGTGAATTAACGCCTGTATTCTTCGGTAGTGCATTGACAACATTCGGTGTTCAAACATTCTTAGACGCATTTTTGGATTTTGCACCTTCACCACAACCAAGAATGTCATCAGTTGGAAAAATTGATCCTTTTAACGAAGATTTCTCAGGGTTTATCTTTAAAATCCAAGCCAATATGAATCCTAAGCATAGAGACCGTATTGCATTCTTGCGAATTTGTTCTGGTAAGTTCGAAAGAGGAATGAATGTTAATTTAAGCCGTACTGGTAAGAGCATTAACTTATCTTCATCAACACAGTTTATGGCAGATGAACGTGCTACTGTTAATTCTGCGGTAAGTGGAGACATTATCGGTTTATACGATACTGGAAATTATCAGATTGGCGATACGATTACAACGAGTCGTGACATATTCCAATTTGAGAAGTTACCACAATTTACGCCAGAGATCTTTATGAAAGTTTCGGCGAAAAACGTATTGAAGCAAAAGCATTTTCATAAAGGTATTAATCAATTAGTACAAGAAGGCGCGATTCAGTTATTTAAAACGGTAACGATGGAAGAATATTTATTAGGAGCTGTAGGTCAACTGCAATTCGAGGTATTTGAAAATCGTATGAAGAATGAATACAACACAGATGTTATCATGGAGCGTGTTGGAAATAAAATGGCGCGCTGGGTGGAAGGAAACGTTGTGGATGAGAAGCTTAACAACTCTCGAAGTATCCTAGTTAAAGATCGCTATGATCAATATGCTTTCCTTTTCGAGAATGATTTTGCACTTCGTTGGTTCCAAGATAAGAACCCGGATGTTAAACTTTATAATCCGATGGACGGAAAAGAAGCGTAATGTCTAAGAGTTAAATAGAAGAAGCTTTTCAGCAGTGATAGACTGTATGAAAAGCTTCTTTTTATAATTGTATTTTTTTGAATATACAGTTTTCGTTTAGTTATTTAAATGATGAAAGTATTTGGTTATATAAATAATTTTATCCCGTTCTAACTGGCGCAAAGACTCCCACATCAAAACGAAAGTA
>NZ_JBALMO010000037.1:11436-24058 GCF_036963345.1 Bacillus sp. JJ722 | reverse complement strand
CAGTAAGAACCCGATTGATTCAACTAATAATGTGTGGGGGATGGACGAAAACCCCCACCGATTAAAGTTTCACTTTATTAACATAATTTTTTATTGACAAATGTAAAATATTCTCGTAAATTATACATATGCTTTAATACCAAAAAGCGTTTAAGTAAAAAAGAATAATCTGTTAGCAGATTCAGTAGTTTTGTTTGGAGCAGCAAAAAGAGATCGGATGGGGCTGAGAATCCGAGCGATAAACAAGACGAATTACAACTGCCTAGATACGACAGATAACCAATGAGTGGGCAAGCATTTGTTTGTCAAATAGGGTGGTACCGCGAAGCATCTTCGTCCCTATGTGGAGAAGGGCTTCTTTGTGTTTTTTTATAGATGTTTTTTCTCCTATATACAACCTGATAAAGCTGTCTTGAAAAGGGAGGAGTATTTCAATGTTACAATCTGCAAAGTTAAAGCTGCCTGTGTGGGAAGCAGCAGCTGTTATGGTGGTTATTCTGGCCATGTTAAGTTACGGTATTATCGTTTTAGGTGTTCAACCACATCTACCAATGATTCTTGCGATGGTTCTTTTGATGGTTTACGGTATGATAAAGAAAGTAGCTATTTCAGATATTGAAAAAGGGATTATTGCTGGAGCTTCATCAGGTCTTGGAGCGGTGTACATCTTTTTCTTCATTGGGATGTTAATTAGTAGTTGGATGGCGAGTGGAACGATCCCTACGCTGATGTTTTATGGTTTTGAATTGTTTGATGGTATGCCATTATATTTTTCTGTATTCGTTGTTTGTGCCATTGTTGGAGTTTGTATAGGTAGTGCTTTTACAACTTCAGCGACAATTGGTGTTGCGTTTCTTGGAATGGCGACAGCGATGGACGCGTCATTGGCTATTACAGCTGGAGCAGTCGTTTCTGGTGCGTTTTTAGGTGATAAAATGTCACCGTTATCTGATACGACAAACTTAGCGTCTGAAACAGTTGGCGTGCCAATCTTTGAGCATATTAAGAACATGATGTGGACGACCGTACCAGGATTTATTATTACAGCAATCATCTTCTTTATTCTCTCGCCAGGTGGCGGTGAAAGTACAGATGAAATCAACATTTTTCTAGCTGCTTTACAAGACAATAGTTATATTAGTTTAGCTGCCTTAATTCCGTTTGTCATTGTATGCGCGTTGGCGATTTTTAGAGTATCAGCAATACCTACTTTGTCAGCGGGAATAGTAAGTAGTGTCATTATTGCCTTTATCTATGATAGCTCATTAACATTTTCAAAAATGGCAGATATATTATTCTCTGGTTTTGTAATGGAAAGCAATGTAGAACAATTAAATTCTGTCCTATCAAGAGGCGGAATTGAAAGTATGATGTTTTCTGTCTCACTTGTATTATTAGCATTAGGAATGGGTGGATTATTATTCTTGTTAGGAATCATTCCATCTTTATTACAATCAATTGAGAAACTATTAACGAATGCGTTCCGTTTAATTATGGCTACAGCAGGTACAGCCATCGGGATTAATTTCTTCGTTGGAGAGCAATATTTGTCGATTCTTCTAACCGGGAAAACATATGAAAATCAATACGAAAAGCTAGGGTACGATAAGAAGACGTTATCTCGTGCTTTAGAAGATACAGGTACAGTAATAAATCCGCTCGTACCATGGGGTGTTTCAGGCGTATTTATTACGGGAGTGTTAGGTGTTCCGACGATCGAATATGCACCGTTCGCATTCTTCTGCTTGCTATGTCCATTATTAACAATCTTAAGTGGATTAACGCAAATTGGGTTATCGAAAAAAGAACAGTAATTCTGTAATCATTGCGAAAGCAAAAAATTATGATGATAAAAGGTCAGCAGACATAGAATTGTTTGCTGACCTTTATTGTATTCAACATTCGTGTCAGTTATAGTTGATTTATAGAGTTTTTTCTGAAAAATAATTATTGAGAAAGAGGATTATTGTATGAAGTTAAGTGCGTTTTCCATTAGAAGACCGATTTTCACACTAGTTACAATGATTTTCGTATTAGTATTAGGGACAGTGTCTTTATTAAATATTCCTTTAAAATTAATTCCTGATATTAATCCTCCAGTAGCGGTTGTTGTGACTACATATGAAGGAGCAAGTCCTACAGAAGTTTCAGAAAAAGTAGCGAGGCCACTGGAATCTAGTTTATCAACTTTACCTGGTTTGAAGACAATGACCTCTACTTCACAGGAAGGTGCAAATTTAACTTTACTAGAATTTTCATGGACCACGAAGTTAGATGAAGTGGAAAATGATGTATTGCAGCGAATTGAAAACACCAGACTTCCAGATGATGTCGAAAAACCTCGTTTCATGAAATTTGATCCTTCTCAGTTTCCAATTATTCAACTAACTTTAAGTTCAGAAAAGGACCCGGAAGCACTTAGGGAGTTGGCCGAAGAATTAAAGCTTCAATTATTGAAAGTAAATGGCGTAGCGAATGTTAATTTATCCGGTACTTTAGTGAAGGAAGTTTCAATAGAGTTAGATGAAAATAAATTAAAATCATACAAGCTGTCTCAGAGCGATGTAGCACGTGTTATTGCGGCTAATAATGTCAGCATGCCTGGCGAAAAGGTACTAACGGAAGGTAAGCATTTAACTACTAGAATAATCAGTAGTTTACAATCAATCGATGACATCAAGAAGCTTACGCTTGGAGTGAATCCAGTAAATGGGACCAAAATTAAGGTAGCTGATGTAGGAAAAGTGACATTAGTTAATCAAAAAGAAGAAACAATCACAAGGACAAACGATGTACCTTCTGTTCTTCTTAGTGTCATGCAGCAGTCAGATGCTAATACGGCAGCCGTTTCGGAAGAATTTCAGCGAGAACTAGATAACATATTAAAACAAGATCAATATAAAAATATTAAAAGTGACGTTTTGTTTGATCAAGGTGATTACATATCTTTAGCAATCGGAAATATTTCTTCATCACTTGTTATTGGTGGAGTATTAGCGATGCTTATCTTAATTATGTTTCTCCGTAGCTTAAAAAGTCCAATTATTATTGGTATAGCAATTCCGTATTCTGTTATTGTAACGTTTGTATTAATGTATTTCTCTAACTTTACATTAAATATTATGACTTTAGGTGGACTAGCACTTGGTATTGGGATGTTAGTAGATAATTCTATTGTGGTTATTGAAAATATTTATCGCCACTTGTCGATGGGGAAAGACCCTAAAGTAGCGGCTCAAGAAGGGGCGAAAGAAGTAGGATCAGCTATTACGGCTTCCACTCTTACAACTGTTGTTGTTTTTCTACCAGTAGCATTTATTTCAGGTATCATTGGGGATTTATTTCTAGAATTTGCATTAACGATTTCCTTTAGTTTATTTGCTTCTTTATATGTGGCCTTATCAATTGTACCGATGCTGGCAAGTAGATGGTTGAAGGCGCCGCCTACAAATATTGAGAAGAAACGAAAGTCATCCCGTCCAATGGTATTGCTGAAGAATAGTGTGGAATGGTCATTACAACATCGTTTGCTTGTATTGCTTATTACTTTTGCATTATTGGTAGCTGGAGGTTTAGGAATTACAACAGTTGGCACTCAATTTTTACCAAATACCGATGAAGGGTATTTCTCAATGCGTGTGGAATTAGAAAATGGAACGGCGATTTCTGAAACAGAAAAGGTCGTTGCTAGTCTTGAGCGAGAATTAAAGAAAATTAAAGAAGTAGACGTATATGTCAGCTATATTGGTTCTACACAAGAAGGTTCATTCCGAGGAAATGCTGAAGGAAATAGAGCAGAGATTTATGTAAAACTAGCTGATTTAGACAAACGAGAAAGATCTGTATTCCAAGTCGTAGACGATGTGAAGAAAGATATGGAACAAGTAGCTAAGAAAGCGAATGCGACAGCGGAAGTGTCGTTTGTTCAGCAATCTACGCATGGCTCTGCGCCAAATACGTTAACGTTCAGTTTACGTGATACAGATAAGATTCGATTAGATCAAGGTGTACAAAAGCTTCAAAATCAATTAAAGACGTTAAAAGATATTTCTGAAGTGGAAACGGATCTTAGTGATAAAGTGGAAGAAGTTCAGATTGTCATAAATAAAGAAAAAGCGTTACAACATGGCTTTACTCCAGCACAAATCGCTACTATTACAAATGATGTAACGAGGGGAGCATTTGCCACACAAATTGTAAATGAACAAGGCAATGTTCAATCGGTTTTTGTTCAGTATGATCAGAATATAGTGGATAATATAGCAAGTTTGAAAAATTTAGCGATAAAAAAAGCAGATGGTACTTTTATATCACTAAAAGAAGTGGCGAACTTCTATCTTGGAGAAAGTCCAGTTAAAATTCAACGTATTAATAATCAAGATGCTGTTCAATTTACCGTTAAATATAAGTCGACAGCTACACTTGGGGAAATTACAGAGCAAGTAGAAAAAGCAGTAAAAGATATTGATTTAGATAAGAAAACTGAGCTTGTCTATAGCGGTGATAAAGATTTATTAGACACCGCTATGAAACAGATGGGCTTAGCGTTTGGACTGGCTGTTATCTTCATTTATTTGGTAATGGCTGCGCAGTTTGAATCGTTAAAATATCCATTTGTTATTATGTTTAGTGTTCCGTTATTTATTATAGGGGTATCGATTGCATTAACGACGACAAGAACAGCTATAGGTATTACAGCCATAATAGGTATCATTGTACTTGCTGGAATAGTTGTAAACAATGCTATAGTAATAGTGGATTATATTAACCAGCGAAAACGACAAGGCTTGTCTTCTTATGATGCCATTGTTACGTCAGTACTTGATCGTGCAAGACCAATTTTGATGACGTCATTAACGACGATTCTTGGTTTAGTTCCTATTGCTTTAGGAATTGGTGAAGGTTCAGAATTAAATCAACCTATGGGGATTACTGTAATTGGTGGCTTAATTAGTAGTACATTTTTAACTCTATTTGTAATTCCGATTATATATAGTTACTTTGATAAAGATACAAGAAAGAAAGCCAAAGAGGTTAGAAATTCAAGAGGAAGTCTTCAACAAAGTGAGGTTGAATTGGAACTAGAACGAGAAAAGATTCTCGAGTTACGAGAATTAGTGAAGAATAGTTATCGAAATATCGAATAATTATCTAGAAATTAAGAGAGTAGGTGGGAGTATGACAAAGGCGAAGGAACGTTGGGATGTATACTCACCTTCAACTGGCGAGCATATTTATACGATGAGTGAGACGGATCTATCGGAAGTAGATTCAATCGTTGTTAAATCAAAACAAGCATTTCAAACATGGAGTCGCATGGATATCTCTAAGAGGTTAGGATATTTTACAAAATTACGAAATATAATATTGAAAGAACTTAATCAAACGACTGATGTGATTGCAAAAGATGCTGGTAAAGTACAAATGGATGCGCTCGTTGCTGATATTATGCCTGTCTTAGATTTTCTGAAGTTTTTAGAAAGTAGTGCACAATCGATTTTACAACGTCAAAAAGTAAAAACACCGATCGTATTTATCGGGAAGAAATCATATGTGGATTATATGCCGAGGGGAACAGTTCTTGTAATTTCCCCTTGGAATTATCCATTTCAATTATCCATGGTTCCTATATTAAGTGCATTAGTATCAGGAAATACAGTCATTGCAAAGCCGTCTGAAATTACTCCTTATGTTGGTAAATATATGGAAGAACTATTTGAACGTGCTGGTTTTCCAGAAGGGGTCATTCAATTCGTACATGGAGGAAAAGAACTTGGTGCGGCTCTTGTTGCATCGCAACCTGACTATATTTTCTTTACAGGATCGGTTGCTACTGGAAAAATCATTGCTAAGCAAGCGGCGGAACATTTAATTCCTGTTACCTTAGAACTTGGTGGTAAAGATCCAATGATTGTTTGTCGTGATGCAAACATTGAACGTGCCGCCAAAGGTGCGGTTTGGGGTGCATTTACGAATAGTGGGCAAGTATGTATGAGTGTAGAAAGATTGTATGTTGATGAGTCAATTTACGAATCATTTATTACAGCGGTAAAGAAGGAAGTAAAGGCTTTAACCCAAGGTGCATCAAAAGAAGATGATATAGGGAGTATGACGTTTAAAAATCAAGTGCAGATTGTGAAAAATCATGTGATGGATGCACTTGAGAAAGGTGCGGTACTTGAAATAGGACAGAACCCAAAAGAATGGCAGGAGGATGCGATGTTTTTGCAACCGATGGTTCTATCATCTATAACGAACGAGATGAAAATTATTTCCGAAGAGACGTTTGGTCCTATATTGCCAATCATTCCGTTTAAGGATGAACAGGAAGCTATTCGTCTTGCCAACGATAGTGAGTATGGTTTAAATGCAAGCGTATGGTCAAAAGATTTAGAACGAGCAAACCAGATAGCATCACAGCTTGTTTCGGGTGCGGTCATTATTAATGATGTTATTATTTCTGTCGCGAATCATCATTTGCCTTTTGGTGGAGCAAAACAAAGTGGTATTGGTAGATATCATGGTGAACATGGCTTGCGTATGTTCTGTCATGAGAAAGCTATCATGATGGATACAGGGAAGAAAAGTAATGAAATTCAATGGTATCCTTACGATGGAAAGTTCGATGATTTCAAAAATATGATGGAAGCTTTCTATGGAAATCAGAGAAAATGGGTGCGTTTCCTAAAAAGTTATTTGAACCTATTAAAGAAAAGTAAATAAAAAATAGCATTCTAGCTAAATATTTCTTTATTAAAAGGTTGCAAAATATATCATGATGAAATATAATGAGAATACAAATTAATAAGTGTTCCTTTTCAAAGGGGAGTAGCGTTAGGGTTCGCCCTAAAACAAAGTCGTCAATTCGTAGAAAATTTTTTCTTCCGGCTTTGTTGGCATTAATTTTTCACTTTATGCTCAGCAAGACCTTTGCCATTGCACTTACTATAAGTGCAGGCAAGGGTCTTTTTTGTTTGACCAAAATCCAAACATTGGATGAATGCTGATGGTAAAAAAAGAAGAACACTAACTATTGGAGGTTGAGACAATAATGGAAGCTGCAGTTTTATTAGAGTATGGCTGGGTTCTTCTTGTTTTAATTGGACTTGAAGGTTTGTTAGCCGCTGATAATGCGGTTGTACTAGCGGTAATGGTAAAGCATTTACCTGCTGAAGAAAGAAGAAAGGCATTATTTTATGGACTTTTAGGAGCATTTGTATTTAGGATTGGAAGCTTGTTCTTAATTTCATATCTTGTTAACATATGGCAAGTTCAAGCGATTGGTGCAGCGTACTTATTATTTATTGCTGCTCATCATATTTATAAGAAATATAGCCAAAAAGATGAATTATACGAGTCTCAAAATGCAGCAAAAGGTTCTGGGTTCTGGATGACAGTAGTTAAGGTTGAACTTGCGGATATCGCATTTGCAATTGATTCAATGCTTGCAGCCATTGTACTGGCAAAAACACTTCCAGAGACAGGTTGGTTCACTGTAGGTGATATTGATGGTGGTCAGTTCACTGTTATGTTCCTAGGCGGATTTATTGGTGTAGTTATTATGCGATTTGCGGCACATTTGTTTGTGGATCTATTACAGAAACGACCAAGCCTAGAGACAGCAGCATTCTACATTGTAGGATGGGTAGGGGTGAAATTAGCAGTTCTTGCTTTAGCTCATCCTAAAGTTGCAATTCTACCACATCACTTCCCTGAATCAACTGGTTGGAAGTTAACATTCTGGTTAGTACTATTAGGAATAGTAGCGATCGGATTTTTCACATCAAGAGAGAAAAAGCCCAATCAGGAACAAAAAGGGATCTCATAAAAATAATAAAAAAAGCATCTGTTGAAATTCATTCAGCAGATGCTTTTTTGTTATTTACTAATTATATAGACAAAAATGATTGTATACAGGTAAAATGTTTAGTAATACGAAATATTTTAGTTGTAAAGGTAGGGCAATTATGGTTTCTAATCGTAATGTATGGATTTTAATGATGGGAGAATTTATTGCTAATGTAGGATTATGGCTTGGTGTAATCGGAAATCTCGAGTTTTTACAAAATTTAGTACCGTCTGATTTCCTTAAGTCACTTATTTTATTATTAGGAATGTTTGCTGGGGTATTGTTTGGCCCGTTAGCAGGGAAGGTAATCGATCAAAGCTCCAAGAAGAAAGTGATGATTTACTCCAGTATCTTACGAATTATTTCGGTGTTTTTTATGTTTTTTGCGATTTGGAATGATAGCATTATGTGGATGTGTGTATACATGGTGTTGATTGGCATTGCGAATGCATTTTATTTACCAGCATTGCAGGCAACGATTCCGTTAATTGTTCAAGAACATCAATTAATGAGCATAAACAGCTTACATATGAATATTGGAACGATTGCAAGAATAATGGGTACTGCAATTGCCGGAATATTGCTATTGTCTATGACCTTGTTTCAAATTTATTTCTTATCAATGGTTTCGTATATATTCATTTTGATTTGTACATTTATGCTGCAAATTAAGAATGATGCTGCTAAACCACTTGCAATAAACAAACAGAAAACATCAGGGGGGTTCAAGGAGTTATGGCCAATGATCGCTTCAAACAAGGTGATTTTAATGAGCTTGATTTTATTACTTGTCCCCACACTTTTTATAGGTAGTTTTAATTTAATGGTATTAGAAATCAGTGAATTGCAAGGTGATCCTTCCATTAAAAGTTGGCTTTATACATCTGAAGGGCTTTGTTTTATGCTAGGGGCTTTCTTTGCGAGAAGAACAACAGGGAATAGAAATCCACTCAATGTCATGTTATTTGCTGCACTATTAATGGCTACGTCCCATCTATCTCTATATTTTGCTGATCTAAAAGTACCTGCCATTATAACCTTTGGTATATTTGGCTTAGCTGCAGGAATATTCTTTCCTATTTCAGCAACAATATTCCAAACAATGGTTAATAGAGAATTACATGGTCGATTCTTTTCATTCAAAGGCATGGTTGATCGGGTATTGTTCCAGATTATTCTTGTATGTGCAGGGCTGTTTCTGGACACGATTGGTTTTAAAAATATGATACTTGTGTTTGGATCTATATCTATGATTATTGTCATTTTGTTTGCAATTAATCGTAATAAAGTGAGTAATGTTCAAATTTATAAGAATAAAGCGATGTAAATAAGGTGTTCATACTTCGGTATGAACACCTATTTGGATTGTAGAGGTTTAATCAGTTTATCCCTTCATAAAGTTAAGTGTTTCTGTAATGCCTTTAGAGTACGGTGTAACAGGTAATTTCCCAATGTTTTTTTCATACTTTGTGCCACTTAGAACCACCGGTCTTTCAAATAAGTAGTAAAGCTCAACTGCTTCGCGTAGCTGTGTATTGAATAAACCAATTAAGCGTAACATTTTTTTATTAACAGTTCCGACTTTTTTGGAATAGTTAATATGTGACTTGGCGATTTGTATGATTTCCTCTCCTGTGATTACACCATCACCTGGAATATTCCAATGTTGATTATAGTTTTGTTCACTCATAGCAAGCTCTACAAGTGCTTTTGCACCATCGGGAGTATAAATGAATTCTCTTGCAATCTTTTGGTCACCTACGTACCTAGATTGTTTGTTTTGAATCATAAGATCGAATGTGTAATGAAGTAATGTGTTGTTTGCATTTGGTCCATAAAAGTCAGGGAAGTGTGCGATGATGTAAGGGACGTTGGATTGCTTGAGCATGTTTCCAAGTTGTAAACGGATTTTTCCTTTTTTCGTATGAGGCTTCATTGTTGTTGATTCAGATATCGTATTACTGCTGCTCTCTCCATAAGCATAAATATTATCAACAAGAATAATTTTTGCTTTATTTTGCTTAGCAGTTGTAATGACATTTTCAAAAATTATCGGAAGTTCATTTTCCCAATTAGCATATGGAATATTAACTGTTAAAAAAAGATGTGTACATCCTTTTGTTTCATGTAATAAAGAAGGTAAGTCGTATACATCAATCTTTTTTTTGATTACATCTTGAGTAGGGAAAAGTGCTTGTAACTTTTCTAAATTACGTGCTACTGCCATTGTTTCTTTTTGGCGATACCTTAGTTCTTCAACAAGTGCATAACCCATTCCACCACTTGCACCTAATACTACTGCTTTCATCCTCAATCACTCCTTATTATTAACCAATGGTCAATTAAATAGCAAAAAAATTTAGCATAATCCTCTCGTTATAAAAGCCACATGAGATTTGGCAAATGATTCAATCTCATCAAAAGGTACATTAGCTTTTAAATAGTGTGTAATAAATCCTTGCAATGAAATAAACAATGAGAAGATAGAATGGACATTGGCATGTTTCGGACAAAGTTTCCATACGGCCTTGGCAAATCCGTCATAGCTTTCATCTGCAGAATTTTTTACGCCTTCTAATTCATCATCTTGAATCAGAAACATCATTTCATAATGGCTTTTATGTGTAAATGAAAAGTGAATAAAACGTAAGCAAACCTCTTGTAATTGCTCATATGGAGATTCAAAAGCTTGATCCATAACTTTCATTAGTAGGTTATCTAACATAGCAAAATCTTGATTAACTAATGCGTAAAATAATTCAGCTTTGTTTTTAAAATGGTAATAGATCGAACCATGACTGTATCCTAATACTTTAGCAATTTGGCGCATGGAAACCTTTCTATATCCTTGCTCTTGAAAAAGGATTCTTGCTGCTTCCATTATTGTCTCTTTTGTTAATTCGTTATCTACAGCTTTTCTTGCGGTGATAGTACAACATCTCCTTTCTCATTAATTAACCACTGTTCAATTAAATAATACCGTTTATTCAGAAAATTGTAAATATGTTTTTGATAAAAAAGAAGCTGTCAAATTGACAGCCTCTTTAAGCCATATTATGAAATTGTCTTATTTACTTCCATTTAATTGAGATTGTGCTTGTTGTACAAGACGTTTCGTGATTTCTCCACCAACTGATCCGTTAGCTCGTGCTGCCGTATCGGAACCTAAAGTAACACCAAATTCTTGTGCAATTTCATATTTATATTGATTTAACATTTGTTCTACACCTGGAACTAACAATTTATTACTGCTTCTTGCCATTATAATCACTCCTTATTCTGTATTACAGAGTTTCCTCTGTAAATTTAGTATGAGTTTAACTTAGATGAATATGTTGTTGCTTTTATGGAAATCGTTCCTTTTTATACGAATAACGAAAAAATATAGCAATTGAAATTTGCAAATGATGTTTTCTTTTCAAGAGATTTAGGGAATAGTAAGAAAAAAATTGTAGGTGAAAAATGTGGATTTAGCCAATGGAAAAACATATTGGAATCATACATTCGAAGGGTATTCATACCCGATGTTAGAGGAGAACATCGAATGTGACGTTCTCATTATAGGGAGTGGATCTGGAGGGGCACATTGTGCTTATTTCTTAAGTGAAACAGATTTATCAGTCGTATTAGTTGATAAAAGGGATATTTGTTGTGGAAGCACACGGGCAAATACAGGGCTTCTACAGTATGGCAACGATAAAACACTATCGGCTACGATTCATTCATTTGGTGTAGAAACCGCTGTACGTCACTATAAACTTTGTTTGTATGCAATCGAGACTTTAAAGAATCAAATAGTACCTAATTTGAGAAATAGCTCAGATTTTCGCAGTCGAAAAAGTTTGTATTTTGCATCTACAGATGAAGATGTACCAATGCTTCAAGAAGAATTTCAAACGTTACAAAAATATGGATTTCCATCGGAGTATTGGACACGAGAACAAATTCAAAAACATTATGGGTTTACAAAGGCAGCGGCTATTGTAACAAATGGAGATGCTGAATTAAATCCCTATATGCATGCTCAAAACTTAATACATTATGCACATTTGAATGGTGTCCGAGTTTACGAACATACAAAAATAAATCGAAAAGAGCATAAGGAAGAGCAAAATATCCTCTATTCTGAAAAAGGTTATAAAATTTCAGCCAAGTATGTTATCTATGCTACTGGATATGAATCACAAAAGGAAGTAAAAGATCCGAATGATGTGATTGTTAGTTCATATGCGATTGTTACAAACTCAATTGAAGATATGAAAACATGGTATGATTCGATGATGTTATGGGAAACGGCTAGACCTTACATTTATGGAAGGCGTACATTGGACCATCGAATTGTATTTGGTGGTTTGGATGAGCCAACTATTAGTGTTGAAAAACGGGATTCTATGTTAATCCATAAGCGTGATCAACTTTTGAATCAATTATGTGAGCTATTTCCAGAGTTAGTTGGGAAGGTCAAAGTGGAATACTTTTGGGGCGCTTTTTTTGGTGAAACACATGATGGTCTCCCAACAATTGGATTGTATAATGATTACCCGAATAGTTTCTTTCTACGTGGTTTTGGAGGTAATGGAACTGTTTACTGCATTATTTTATCACAGATTATTCGAGATTTAATCATAAAAGGAAGTCATAAAGATGCGCATATATACTTGAAAGAAAGACAACAGTAAGGTAATTTATTCGAGTAAAAGTTAGCGTTTATACATAGACAAACTCTACAGAAAACGACTACAATAAGAGGGTTATTTAAAAAAACGTATGATT